>JAUSJJ010000103.1 GCA_030647705.1 Dehalococcoidia bacterium | reverse complement strand
CGCCGGAGTACGAGGTACTGGAATCCGACGACCTGGTCCACACGGGCAGGCTGATTCCCATCTATCCTCTGACCGAAGGCCTGGGAGCGCGCACCGTGCGCAGGTTGGTGAAAGACGCTGTAGACCATTGGTCGAACAAAGCGCCGGACTTCATGCCTCCCGACGTGGCCAAGCGTAACCGGCTGATGCCGCTGACAACCGCCATCCAGCAGATACACTATCCTGATACTGAAGAGTGCAAGGAGCAGGCCAGAAGGCGGCTGGCCTTCGACGAACTTCTGCTGCTGCAGCTTTCGGTCATGGCCAAACGGCGTGACTGGCAGGGCGACCAGCCCGGCCACCCCATGACAAGCGAAGGCGGGCGCCTCGACCGGTTCCTGTCTTCTCTACCCTTCAGCCTCACCACGGCGCAGCAGCGGGTGCTGCGGGAGATACTGGCCGACATGGCCGGCGCCAGGCCGATGAGCCGCCTGCTTCAGGGTGAGGTCGGCAGTGGCAAGACGGTTATCGCCGCCGCCGCCGCCGTGGTCGCTGTGTCTTGCGGGTTTCAGGCGGCGATCATGGCCCCCACCGAAATCCTGGCAGAACAGCACTTCCGCAGCATTTCGGCGCTTCTGGCCCGCGTCGCCAAGCCGAAGCCGGAGGAGGAACTGGTGCACACCTATTCCTCATTCCTGGACCGGCCCATTTCCGTCGCCTTGCTCACCGGCAGCGTCAGGAAGAGCGACAAGAACGCCCTGCAGCAGAGGATACAGCGCGGCGAAATCGATATCATAATCGGCACACATGCCCTCCTTCAGGAAGGCGTCGAATTCCAGCGCCTGGGTTTGGCAATCGTCGACGAGCAGCATCGTTTCGGCGTATTGCAGCGTTCGGCGCTGAGGCAGAAGGGCTTCAACCCCCATCTCCTGGTGATGACGGCCACACCGATACCACGCACCCTGGCGCTCACCCTCTATGGCGACCTCGAGCTTTCGGTGATCGACCAGCTTCCACCGGGTAGACAGAGCATCAAGACGAAGTGGGTCGGGCCGGACAAGAGAGAGCGCGCGTACGAGTTCCTGCGTGAACAGGTCCAAAGCGGGCGACAGGCCTTCATCATCTGCCCGCTCATCGAGGAATCTGAGGCCATCGAGGCCCGCGCCGCCGTGGCGGAGTACGAGCGCCTGGCCACACAGGTATTTCGGGACCTGCGGCTGGGATTGCTGCACGGCCGCATGACGCCATCCGAGAAAGACGCGACCATGCGTCGTTTCCGCGACGGCGAACTGGACATCCTGGTCTCCACCGCCGTGGTAGAGGTCGGAATCGACGTGCCCAATGCCACGGTGATGATGGTTGAAGGAGCGGACCGCTTCGGTCTGTCTCAGCTTCACCAGTTCCGCGGCCGCGTGGGACGCGGCGTACACAAAAGCTACTGTTTGCTGCTCTCCGATGCGTTATCTGCTGACGTTCGGGAGCGCCTCACTATCCTGGAGCGCACGGACGACGGCTTCAAGTTGGCAGAGGAGGACCTGAAGCTGCGCGGGCCAGGCGAGTTCTTCGGCACCAGGCAAAGCGGATTACCCGACCTCCGTTTGGCCAGGCTCTCCGACATAGAGTTAATGGAGATGGCGCACAGGGAGGCAGTCGCGCTCTCAGAGGCCGACCCCTGGCTGAAGAAACCGGCACATCGTCTGCTGGCGCAGGAGGTCTCCAGAGCCGGCGTCAAAGGCGAAGGGGATTTGAGCTAAATGATCAAAAACAAGATTATCGAATTGCTGGAGAAGGCAGCCGCCGAGGCACAGGCCCAGGGGCTGCTGCCTCCGGTGACTTTGCCCGAGATCACTCTCGAGCATCCGCCCAATGAGCGCTTCGGCGATTACGCCTCCAGCCTTCCTTTGCGGCTGGAGAGGGCAGTCCACATGAAGCCGTTGGATATCGCCAAGATACTGGTTCGGCTGCTGCCTGCCACCGAGGAAATAGAAAAGGTCTCGGTGGCGCCGCCGGGCTTCATCAACTTCGTGCTCAAGAACAGTTGGCTGGGCTGTCAGGTGGACTGCGTCCTTGCCGAAGGCAGTGGATATGGTAACCAGGAGTTGAGCAAGGGCTCGTCGGTGCAGGTCGAGTACGTCAGCGTCAACCCCACCGGCCCCCTGCACGTGGGACACGGTCGCGGCGCCATTCTCGGCAGCACCCTGTCCAAGGTGCTGGACGCTGCCGGGTACGCAGTCACCAAAGAATATTATGTGAACAACGCCGGCACCCAGATGCAGGTATTCTACCACTCGCTGTACGCCAGGTACCTTCAGGCGCTCGGTCGCGAGGCAGAGCTGCCCGCCAACGGCTATCAAGGGGAATACGTCAAAGAGATCGCCCAGCAGATCATAGCTGAAACCGGTGACAAGTTCCTTAGAATGCCCGCCGAGCAGGCAGTAGCAGAGGTCGGCAACATCGGTCTGCAAAAGGTGGTGGCAGCTATCAGGGCGGACCTGGACCTCATGTGCGTCGACTTCGACGTCTGGTTCAGCGAGCAAAGTCTGTTCGATGGCGGACAGTATCAGAAAGCCATGTCGCTTCTCGCAGAACGCGGCTACACCGCCGTCAAAGAAGGCGCCACTTGGTTCGCTTCCACCGCCTTAGGCGAAGACAAAGACAACGTGTTGGTACGCAGCAACGGAGCGCCCACCTACTTCGCATCGGACGTGGCTTACCATTACAACAAGTTCGTCGAGCGCAAGTTTGACCGCGTGATCAACATCTGGGGCGCCGACCATCAGGGGCACGTATCGCGGATGAAGGCAGTAGTGTCCGCGTTGGGCATAGACCCAAGCCGCCTGCAGATCATCATCGGACAAATGGTGTCACTCAAGAGGGGCGATGTCCTGGTAAAGGCGTCCAAACGCAAAGGAGAGATTGTCACCCTTCGGGAGTTGGTTGAAGAGGTCGGGCCGGACGTCTGCCGCTTCTTCTTCCTTTCACGCTCCGCCGACGCCCAAATGGACTTCGACCTGGCATTGGCCAAGGAGCAGTCGGAGAACAACCCTGTCTACTACGTCCAGTACGCACACGCGCGCATCGCGAGCATCCTGAGGCTGGCCCAGGAAAAGGGAATCGACTTTTCCCAGGGAGATACCTGTCTGTTGACGCATCCGGCGGAGCTGAGCCTTATCCGGAAGATACTGCTGCTGCCGGAACTGGTGGAGTCCATTGCACTGAACCTGGAGCCGCACCATCTGCCCCATTATGCCCAGGACCTGGCTACGTCCTTCCACAGCTTCTACAAGCAATGCCGCGTTGTCTCCGACGATGAGGCGCTCACACCAGCCAGGCTGAAGCTGGTGCAGGCCACAAAGATCGTCCTTGCCAGGACTCTGGACCTGATGGGCATGACTGCCCCGGAGAAAATGTAGCGCTACCAGCGAACGCATGGCGTTTTGAACTAGGGATCCCTGGATACCGGCTTCCGCCGGTAAGACGGGGTAGCCCGGAGTCCAGAGAGCATAGCCCTTTGGCGGGGGTCACAGGGGGTGTCCCCCTGTTTTCTAATCTCCCCTTCCTTCCAGGAAGGGGTCGGGGGATGGTCGAAAAGGGGATGAGGGGCAGGGAAAGACATCGGACAGATACAGAATCAGAGTCAGGAGGACTAGATGGCATCACACGAACACAGGAGCTTGAGGTACGCCTACGGCTTCGATGACGTAGCCATAGCGCCGGGAGACGTAACGCTCAACCCGGACCAGACCGATCTCAGCCTCAAGTTCGGAGAGATCACCTTCAATATCCCGATCCTGGCGGCAGCCATGGACGGGGTGGTCGACCCCGGTTTCGCCATTCTCTTCAGCAAGTTCGGCGGCCTGGCCGTGCTCAACCTGGAAGGCGTCCACAGCCGGTATGAAAACCCGGATGAGGTTCTGGCCCGGATCGCTGCCGCCCCCGACCAGGAGGTCACGCCTCTGCTGCAGAAGATATACTCCGCCCCCTTGAAAGAGGAACTGGTCGCCAAGTGCATAAGGCGAATCAAGGCTGCGGGCGCCACGTGCGCCGTCTCCGTCACCCCGGCCAGCACCAAGAAGCTGGCCCCGGTCATCGTCGAAGCCGGCGCCGATATCCTGGTGGTCCAATCGACGGTGACGACGGCCCGGCACCTCTCAAAGAGCTACCGTGGACTCATCTTCTCTGAACTGTGCAGCAGCGTGCCGATTCCCGTAGTCGTGGGCAACTGCGTCAGCTACGAAGCTGCCTACGAACTCATGGAGACCGGCATCGCCGGCTTGCTGGTCGGGGTAGGGCCCGGCGCGGCCTGCACCACCCGTGAGGTGCTCGGCGTGGGGGTGCCGCAAGTGACCGCGACCATGGATGTGGCTGCGGCTAGAGACGACTATTTTCGCGCTTCGGGCAGGTACGTGTCGGTAATCACCGACGGCGGCATGACCCATAGCGGCGACATCTGCAAGGCCATAGCCGCCGGGGCCGACGGGGTGATGCTGGGCTCCATCATGGCGCAGGCCAAAGAGGCCCCCGGACATGGTTACCACTGGGGCATGGCCACCCCCCATCCCGGCCTGCCACGGGGCACCCGCGTCAAAGTAGGCATCTCAGGCAGCCTGGAGCAGATACTGTTCGGCCCAAGCTCAGTGACAGGGGGAACCCACAACCTCGTCGGAGCGATTCGCACAGGCATGGGCATGTGCGGAGCGCCCACCATCAGGGACATGCAGAAGGCGAACCTCCTCATCGCACCGGCCATCAAGACCGAGGGTAAGGTCTTCCAGATGCGGCAGCAGTCCGGCAAGAGTTGACGTCATCCGATGGAAACGGATAGGATCATCTTCCTGGGCACTGCCGGCGCTCGCATCATGGTGTCGAAGCAGCTCCTGGCCTCGGGCGGGGCTTGGATGGAGCTCGCCGGTCAGAAGATTGTTGTGGACCCGGGACCGGGCAGTCTGGTGCAAGCCATCAAACGCAAACTGGACCCATCCAAGCTCGCTGCGATCGTGCTCAGCCACAAGCACCTGGACCACTCCGGAGACATCAACATAATGATCGAGGCCATGACCCAGGGCGGCTACACCAAACGCGGAGTCGTGTTCGCGCCGGCTGACGCGCTGGAGGGAGACCCGGTTATCCTCAGATACCTGCGATACTTCCCTGAACACATAGAAACGCTGACAGAAGGCAAGACATACACCATAGGGGACGTACGCATGGAGACCCCCCTCTGCCACGTACATCCCGTGGACACGTACGGCCTAATCTTCCAGACACCGAAGCACACCTTTTCCTGGATAGTAGACAGCAGGTTCTTCGAGGGGTTGAAGACCGCCTACAGGGGGGAACTCCTGATCATCAACATCGTTCGACTGGAGCCCCACGACTACATAGACCATCTGTCCGTGCGAGATGCCGAGGAGATCATCAGCAGCATCCGCCCCAAGCTCACCGTGCTGACGCACTTTGGCATGACCATGTGGCAGGCCAAGCCCTGGGAGGTCGCCGCTGGAATGTCCGCCCACACGGGAGTCAAGGTCATTGCTGCCCGCGACGGCATGGTACTTGACCTGGACAACCTTTCGCCCGATTCACAGGACTAGCTCTGCCTGTCAGGAAGGCGTCCCCGCAGAAGGCTATTTGTAACCTTGGAGGGTGATGCAGATGCAGCCGTGGCACCTGGCGCCGTGGGTAGAAGTGGACATGGTTATCCGGCTGATAGTAGCCGCCTTGCTTTCCTCCGTGGTGGGTTGGGAGCGAGAACTGGCGGCCAAGCCCGCCGGATTCAGGACGCTTGGGCTGGTGGGACTTGGGTCAGCTCTGTTCGCCATACTCTCCGCCGAGGCCTTCCCGGGGATCAGCGACCCCACGCGCATCGCGGCCGGCATCGTGACCGGCATCGGTTTTCTGGGGGCGGGGACCATCATACGGACCGGTACGGCGGTCAGAGGTCTCACCACCGCGGCAAGCATCTGGTCGGTGGCAGCAATAGGGGTGGCGGCCGCTTTCGGATTCTATCCTATCGCCATTGCCGGCGCTCTGCTCAGCCTTTTGATCTTGCACCTTCCCCACAAGCTGAGGCCCGGCGGGAACCACCGGCACGAAGACAGGTAAGCAGCGCCTAGGCGAGGTCTTCAGCGTTCTTCTTCTGACTCGCCCGCGACAACCGCCTTGCGACGCCACAGAAACCGGACCCCGGAGAACACAAAGTAGGCCCCCAACCCCACCAGCGCCACTCCGCACACCAGCAGCACCACCTGGTAGACGCTATCCGTCAGGAAGTTGCGCCCGCTGGCAATGATGAAGGCAACCACGGAATACCACAGCAGATCGGACAGTATGTGGCCTGCATAGAACGAACCAACGCCGGCGATCCCCTGCCTCAGCGACATCACGACGTACCCCGTGCCGATCGTAGCCCACCAGAGCAACCAGTATGGGTTGGTGACGCTGACCAGCGCACCGCTGCCTGCCAGGACCCAGAACGGGCTTGCCGGAGATAAGTCGGCGCCGATGCCAGAAAGAGGAGAAGTCCAGGTTGTGGTGAAGATGGCGCCGCCCATCCAGAGCAGAAAACCCCCGCCAACGACCCCGATGCCACCTATGACATACCACCGGCGGATGAACCGGCCGAGCCCCTTGACCAGGAGCGCCACCGCCAACAACTCAGCTACGGCATGGCCCAGTACGAGGGTGGGGCCAGCCCAGAAACCCTGCCTGGCCGCCTCCGTGATGTCAAGGGTAAGCAGGGGCCCGGGCATCAGGGCGCCGGAAAGGCCGACTACGAAGGCGCTGACGAAAATAGCGAGGCCTGCTTTGCGGGGCATCTCAGGGGACGGACTTCAGTTCTTTCTTGTGTTCGTCAAGGACACGTTCGTACTGGGCGCCGAGCTCGGCCATCACTCTGCGCGCTTCCATCTGGAACTGAGGCAGAGTCTCGATCTCAACTCTTCCACCACGGAGGCCCATCTGTTGCAGCAATGCCGGGTTCTCTCGAAGTTTGGCCTCAAAGGCCTCTTTGAGCTTCGCGTAGGTCTGCTGGCGGGCTTGCTCGTAGTAGTTGAGCAGGTGCTCCATCTTGGCAACGACCGCCTGGGCCTTGGCCTTGTTTGTTTTCAGGTTCAGAACGCCCTGCATCGCCCTCTTGGTGGACTCCCGACCGGGGCCCGTCTGGGGCAGGACAATGTTGGATAGAAAGGTCTCTCTAGCTCCCTCGGTGACGAACTTGCGCTTTGGCTCCGGGAACTTCGCCAATTCGCCCTTCAAATCGAAATCGGGTTCGCGGAGAAAGCGGGCGGCCAGTCCGTTACCCAACGGCAATGACTCCAGCTTCGCCAGTTCCTCCGGAGTGGCCTTACCGAGCTTCTCCACCCGTTCCATCGCCTTCTCGAAGGCGCTCTTGATTTCCCCCATGTTGTCTTCCTCTATTCCCTGTGAATCACTCAGACAAAGATTACTTGCCCTCTGGTGCCGGCCGAACGATGAGCACCGGCCCCTTGGCGTGATGCATCACTCTATCGCTGACGCTGCCCAGCAACAGCCCTGCAATATGCCCCATGCCCGAGCTGCCCACGGCAATCATGTCGAACTTCCCGTCCTGGGCAACCTTGACTATCACCTCCGCCGGCTTGCCTCGCTCCACTCTGGTGTTGAGTGTCTTCGCGGAAGAAGCCAGGTGCTGCTTTGTCGCCTCCAGCGCTAATGCCGCCGCCTTCTCTAGCTCCTGGGGAAGCATCACCGCAGACGGGATGGGGACGCCGGTGGGAGTCACCGCCGCCGCCGAGACCACGCCCGGGTCGATGACATAGATGATAGTGACCTCTGAATCCTGTATCTGGGCGCACAGTTTGGCCACAAAGTCAGCAGCGTGAAGGGCATAGCTGGAACCATCAGTAGCAACGAGGACTTTGATCATGATCCCTCCTGAACCAGAGATGGCATGCCATGATGCTAGGGCGATGTCCTAATGGTAACAGAGAGCATTGTCCCCGTCAATCACACCGAACAGGAAAGCCGCGTCCGAGGACTAGCCGAAGAATGCCTGGTCTATGTAGCGGAAGTTGCGTTCAACGTTCTGCTTGCCCTGGACGATGTCCATATGCCCTGGCAGCAGGCATTCGACATCCAGTTCGGACATCCGCCGGACGCTCTTTGTCAAAGCTGCGAAATCACCGCCTGGTATGTCCGTCCTGCCTATGCTCAAAGCGAAAATGAGGTCACCCGTGATCAGCGCCTTGCTTTGAGGCAGGTAGAGGCAAATCGAGCCACGGGAATGTCCTGGGGTGTGGAAGACCCTGAAAGTCGTTTGCTGTTTGCGGCCAAGCTTCAGATCGCCTTCATCGAGGTAGAAGTCCGCCTGAAAGCCGGGATCGCCTGCCCGGAAGAACGCAGGCATGTCGCGTTCCTCCTCTTCATGAAAGGCGATTTTGACCTTCCCTCCGTGCTGAAACATGCGGTTCGCTTCGCAGTGGTCGGGATGGGTGTGCGTGTTGACGATGAGGCCGATATCGTCCGGCTTGAAGCCATCTTCGGCGAGGGACTGCAGGAGACGCTCGTGGCAAGGTTCACCCATCTCATTCACAACGTGTCCAGGGTCTACCAGCACCGGCACTTCGCCAGCAACCAGGAAAGTGTTGCTGTTGTTCCCCTGGCCGTCCCAGAGATAGACATAGATATTGTCCAGCAGTTTCATTCGATGCTCCGGCTCTGTGCCTGTCCTTTGGGTATTCCTGCAGCCAAGACGCCCACGCTGCGGTTGCAAGTCGAGATGCCCTCGGCTATAATAACTACTTTGTGAGGCCCCCACACCCCAGAGGGGCCAACGGGGCGTAGCGCAGTCCGGTTAGCGCGCTTGGTTCGGGACCAAGAGGTCGGTGGTTCAAATCCACTCGCCCCGACCATCCTCTCCAAAACACGGCCGCCGCATCTAATTGAAGAACGGCCGTCATCTTGTTCACCGTTGACGATGATTTCCAAGTCGTTCCCTCGTCGCCTCGACGCTTGCGACCAATCAAGCAGTCGCTTTCTGGAGCTACGGGCTCGACCACCGGTGACCCGGCATCGTGATTGTAGCACAGTGCTCCTGTTAGAACAGCGCGCCTTGCCATATCCGTGCCTGACGCCGAGCTGAGTCCCTTAAGCGCCACACCTCGCGAGGGCATGACCTATTATGCTACTCCCGTTTTGGCTTACTCTGTTCCAGAATGTTATCCAGGATAGAATCTTCAGGATAAAACGCTGGGTAAACCCCTGGATAGAACCACACTTTGGCAGGTCTGCAATGCGTCTGTGCAACACGAAGGATCGTGCAAACCGGGAGCTCCTGCCTAACCACGCCGATGGGAATAAGGTCATTGTCATCGGCGGCATGACCGTCGCCAATCACCTTGACTGACCTGGGCGCCGCGGCGAGCTCCTGGCCGGGTATCCAGGTTAATCAATCGCACCCGTGCATTCATGCTTCAGCAGCTTCCTGTGCCCTGAAGTGGTGGGCTCCTCTGCCTTGTTGCAGGTAAGGCATACCCATTGGCACTCTTGTCGAACGTAATGTACTAGTGTAGTGTCTCATAAACAG
>JAUSJJ010000098.1 GCA_030647705.1 Dehalococcoidia bacterium | reverse complement strand
ACGGCTCGGGGAGGCATTGCCGGGCAAATACAGGGACTTCCGGGTGTTCCCTCGGCGCGCGATCCATGGCACAGATCGTAATCAAAGGTCCAGGACGAGTTAGTCGGACAGACTCCTAGCCTCAGCCTTCGACGATCTTCTCTTTCTTGAGGAACTGGATGATCTTGGCGGCTACTTCCTTGGGGTTCCCCTGAAGCACATCGCCGCTCTTCTCCGCCAGGCCTCCTGACATCACCAGGCGCATGCGCTCTGCCGCCGAAAGGCTGCTGTCCGGGGTGAACAACCTCTTGGGCCGGGGCCGAGGCGGAGCGATGGTCAGTACCTTGGTCTTGCAGCCTTTGGCGCCCACCTCGCCCAGGGCCAGCCCCAACTTCTTCATGTCCTGCACTTCGATTTCCTTCCGAAGTCCCGCCATCAGGGAGGGCAAACTGGCATACCTCGGCTCGTTTATCCCCGATTCAATGGTGAGCACCGCGGGCAACACGGTCTCGATGACCTCCCGATTGCCCCTCTCCAGTTTGCGATGGACGATCAGTCTCTTGGATTCGGGAGACGCTTCAATGTGTGTCACACCTGACACCAGCGGCAGGCCCAGGTTCTCAGCGATAACGGCGCCTGCAAGGCCGGCGTTGGTATCGGAGGACTGGGCGCCACAAAGGACAAGGTCATGCGGAATAGCTGAGATAGCCCTGGAAAGCGTCACCCCCGCGGCGTAGCTATCTGAATCGTTAAAAGCCGGATCGAAGAGCAGGAATGCCTTGTCCGCGCCGAGGGCCAGGCAGCTCTTCAGGGCCATCTTCGCCTCGGGCTGGCCCAGGGAGAGCAGGGTTACTTCTCCGCCGTGTGTCTCTTTCAGCCTGACCGCTGCTTCAACTGCCAGCAGGTCGTAGGGATTGACAACCCAGACCACGTCATCGCTCTTGACTGATTTCGTCCTGGGATCGGGTTCGAGCGGGACGTTGGTATCCGGGACCTGTTTCACACATACTACTATGTTCATGACGACCTCACATTGTGCTCCGTGCGCAGCCTAGCCATAGCGGAAACAGACTCCGTAGCCCCCACGCGGATAGTTCCACTCCACCACCTGCCCTTTTTCGCAGGCTATGCGGCAGGCGCCACACTCCACACAACCCTGCCAGGCGAAGCTCATCTTGCCTTCTTCGAGCTTGTAGTTCTGCACCGGACAGACGTAGAGGCACCACTTCTCCTGGCAACTGTCGCAGGCTTTGAGGTCCACCTTGATATGGGGAATGGTGTCCACATTGAACCTGATTTGGAAAAGCTTGTCTTCTATGTTCATAGCAGCGCCTTCCTTGCCTGCATTCCGTCCTTGGCCAGGTCCATCATGGAAATCTTGCCCTTCATCGACTGGCGCATCAAGCCCCACATCCTCTTCCTCGGCTTGCCGTCCACCTTGAACATGTTCTCCATCATGGTGCACAGGAAGTCCGGATACACGGTGTAGAACCGCTTGTTGGCCAACATTGAAGAAGCACTCCGGAAGGATTTCAGGTCCTTCAGCACGAAGCTGTCTTCGAGCAGCTTCTGGTAATGCGACAGCGAAGCCGCCGAGAAATCGCTCTTCGCCTTGGCAGCCTTGACCGCTTCTCCAGCGTAGAACCCGGAGGCAATGGCGAAGTTGACGCCCTCAAGACTCAGCCCAGTGTAGAAGACCATAGCTGCAGCATCGCCTGCCACCAGGATGCCATCGCCGTAAAGCTTCGGCATCATCTTATAGCCACCTTCGGGCATCAGGTGTCCTGAGTACTCCTTAAGCGTGGCGCCTTTGACCAGCCGTTTCACCGAAGGATGCTCCTTGAAGCTCTCCACCAGGTCGGCTATGGAAATATGGTGCTCTCGGAGCGAGTTCAGGTCGGTGGCCATGCCCAGAGAAAGGCTTGACTTGTTGGTATAGATGAAGGCAGCTCCCTGAATGCCCTGGGTGCAGGCGCCAAGGAAATCTATGGCTACGCCTTCGTCTGCAGCGCAATTGAAACGCTCCTCGATGGTCTCACTGGGCAGCGACAATATCTCCTTGGCCGTCACCGAGATGGAGTGACGCCGGAGCTCTTTCGATTTCTTGAGGCCCGCTTTCTCGGCGAGGAGTGAGTTGACGCCGTCGGCGGCGATAACGACATCAGCCAGAAGATCGCCCTGGTCGCGCCTCGCCTTGATGCCAATAACACGCTGGCCGTCACGAATCACATCATCGACGACGGTCTCCGGAACTAAGAGCGCGCCCGCGTCCACCGCCTTCTGGGCGTACCAGCGGTCGAATCTGGAACGGAGCAGTGTCACACCGTTATAGGGAGGCTTGCCGAAATTGGAGTTCTCGTAGTCCATGGAAACGGAGGCCTGAGGCGTCATGAAGGTGGTCACGCGGCGGACGATATGTCTCTCTATCGGCGCTTCCTTCCAGAACTCCGGGATGAGCTGGTTCAGCACTTCGCTGTAGTAGAAGACTCCGCCGAACATGTTCTTGGCGCCGGGGTAGGCGCCGCGCTCGATCAGCGCCACTTTCATGCCGGCGCGGGCCATGACCAACGCAGCCGTAGTGCCGGCAGGGCCTGCCCCGACCACAATTGCATCGAATTTCTCGGTCATCAAATCACCTGCTTTCCAGGAACGTGCCTCCGTGTCGGGGTCCAACCGCCCGGACGGCTCTTACTTGGCTGGCTTCGCCTTTTGCTTGAGTTCCTTCAGTTGCGCGGTGAGCTCTGGCAGGATAGCATGAAGGTCGCCGACCACTCCTACATCTGCCAGTTTGAGGATCGGAGCGTTCTTATCGCTGTTGATGGCTATGATGGCCTTGGAGTCCTTCATGCCCATGGCATGGTATATGGCGCCCGAGATGCCGCAGGCCACATAGAGCCGCGGCGTGACGGTCTTCCCCGTTTGCCCCACCTGCTTCTCGAAAGACGCCCAGCCCTCGTCGACAGGGACACGGGAGCAGGCTACGCTGGCCCCCAGCGCCTCAGCCAGATCTTCGATGATCTTGAAGTTCTCTTTGCTGCCGATGCCCCGGCCACCAGACACGATTATCTCTGCCTCGGTGAGGCTGACCGTCTTGGGGTCGGCCTTGACGAAGCCGACCACCTTGCATCGCAGCTTGTTCGGGTCCATTTCAGGCTTGACTTCGACCACCTGTGGCTTCTTGGGGATCCTGGCCTTCTTGATCTCCATGAGGCCGGTCCTCACGGTGGCAAGCTGGGGTTTATTGATGCAACCGACGTTGCTGTAGGTCTTGCCGCCGTAGGTTGGCTTGGTCAGCACCAGAGAGCCGTCCTCGGCCACGATCAGATTGACGCAGTCTGATACCAGTCCCACCTTGAGCCTCGCGGCCAGCCTCGGGCCGAGGTCCTTTCCAATCGAGGTCGCTCCGCACATGGCCAGTCGAGGCCGATGCTCTTTGAGGAGGTTGGCTATCACATCTGTATAGAATTCTGCCACGTAGTTGGTCAGGTGAGGGCTGTCGACGTGATAGACTGTGTCTGCGCCGTGCTGCCCGAAGGTGGCTGCCATTGGAGCGACGTTGTGGCCCAGGAGCACCACCGACAACTCTTCTTTGAGCTTATCGGCCAGCTTCCGGCCCTCGCTCACCAGTTCCAGCGAGACCTCCTGCAGCTCGCCGCCGCGCTGTTCGGCCAGGACCCAGATTCCTTTGTCTACTGGCATACTTACATTCCTCTGTGGACTATATTCGCCGGGCCGCCGTGGCCGCCTCACGAGTCACGGAGGTCAACTGCCGGACGCCCGCGCAGTCCCCAACAGCGTACAGCTCCTTGATCTGGCCCTTGAGGGCATAGAACAAAACGTTGTCCTCCTTGCCCCCGAAAGCGTACACGACGGTGTCCACATCCTCGATCATGATTTCCTCGCCGGTCAGAGTATTGTAGGAAACCACAGTGCTGCCCGATATCTCCCTGATACCTCTGTCAGGGGTAAGCACTACCCCTGCCTCCAGCAGCTTCTTGTAGATGGCAGGCTTTGTCGAGACATCGAGCAACTTCCCGAACTCATACTCTTCCGTGAGCACTTGGACTTTCTTGCCCTGCGAGGCCAGGAAATCGGCCACGCTCAGGCCCTGGATATGCTGATCATTGGCGAACACCACTACGTTCTGTCCAACCTTGGCTTGGCCCAGAAGCACTGCGCGCGCTTCGACAACGTTGTCATTATCAATGCCGGCGATGTTGAATGGACGCAGCGGCACCGACCCCGTGGCCACCACCACCGCATCGGGGTTCGCCTGCTTCACCAGGGCGGCTGTCACGCCTGTGTCCAGATGAACGTCTACCTTGAGCAACTCCATCTGCCGCTTGTAGTATCGGGGCAGGTCCAGAAAGCTGTCTCTGGTAGGGGCTTTGGCTGCGATGAGCACTTGCCCGCCGAGCTCCGGGCCCTTCTCGTACAGCGAGACAGCATGCCCTCGCAGAGCGGCAACCCGCGCCGCCTCCAATCCCGCCGGCCCGCCCCCGATCACCATAACCTTCTTCTTCTTTGCCGCGGGCAGCACCGCGCCCCAGCCCGGCTCCACTTCACGGCCCAGCTCCGGATTCATGGAGCATCTCAGACCAAGGTGAGTGGTCGCCATCACGCGGCCGGCGCAGCCGTCGTTACAACAGATGCACTTCCTGATCTCGTCCAGCCTGCCCTCGCGTGCCTTGTTCGCCCAGTCCGGGTCGGCCATCAGAGCGCGCCCCATGCCAACCATGTCGGCCTGATTGTTGGCCAATATCTCTTCGGCCTGCACGGGATCGACGATCTTGCCCTTCGCGATCACCGGCACGTTGACCACGCGCTTGATGGCGGCGGCCAGGTAGACGACCGAATTGAGCGGGAAATAGGTAGGATCGGCGATATTCATGGCTGACCGGTACGTGCCTGCGGTCACACTGATGTAGTCTGCCCTGCCATTCTCTACGAAATGGGGCGCCATGCCCAGCATGTCGTCCTGGTTGTAGCCGCCTTCGACGAACTCGTCGCCGCTCACCCTGAACCCCATGACCCAGTCCTTGCCCACAGCGGCCCTGACTGCATCCAGCGTCTCCAGGGCCAGGCGCATCCGGTTCTCTACGCTGCCGCCATACTGGTCGGTGCGATGGTTGGTAAGCGGGGAAAGGAACTGGTTGACCAGGTACCCGTGTCCGCCCATGACCTCTACGCCGTCGAGTCCCGCTTCGCGCAACACCTTGGCTGCGACCACCCAGCTTGCGATGATCTCCTTGATATCCGCGACGGTCATCTGGTGGGGCGTTGCCCAATCCCTGGGCGCGGCCATCGGCGAAGGGGCCCAGGGGATGAAAGGTATCGGGAATCCCTGCGTCTGTGCGCCGGCGTGAACGATCTGCCCGACCAGCTTGGCCCCGTGCTCGTGCACCGCCGCCGCTGCCTTCTTGAACCGGGGCAGTGCATCGGGGAAGGCAAAACTGTTGCGGTAGCACGTCATGTGGGTGAACAATGCTTCCGTGGTCACCATGCCCGTCCCGCCTTTGGCCTTGGACACCCAAT
>JAUSJJ010000091.1 GCA_030647705.1 Dehalococcoidia bacterium | reverse complement strand
CGTCCAGGCACAGGCCGCCGCAATCTTCCTTGCCCCGGCACAGATCGCGGTCGACCGTCATCACCCCGTCCTTTCCCTTGGAGATGGCGTTGACCGGGCAGACCTTCATGCAGATGGGGTCGGCGCAGTGATAGCAGGAGGTGGCCAGGAAACCGACAAAGAGGTCCGGGTACTTGCCCTTCTCGATGGTGGTCACTCTGCGCCAGGCCGCCGGCCCGGCGGGGACGTCATGCCAGTCCTTGCAGGCCACGATGCAGGTGAAGCAGCCGGTACACCGGGTCTGGTCGAAGTAGAATCCCATTTGCATGTCAGCCTCCTGTGTTCGGAACTCGGCCTGCTGGGCTTGCCTTCGCCGTTGAAGCCGGCCGAGACTACTGTCCTTAGAATCGCCGTTCGGAAAACAGATGTAGAAATAATAGACTGCTCCGTCCCCGCTGTCAAGCCGAGGTTCGAACGTCCGCTCGTCGGAGTCCTTCCACCTGCAAAGATATAGGAGATTTGCCTTTCCCACGCGCCCGCCCGGCCGAGTCCGGTCTGTGGATTGTACAGGGGATTGCCATGAGTGGCGCACGCAGTTTGACAGGGCATCTTCATGTGATATGATAGGGTTTCTACTACACTCGGAAGTGAGGACAGGCAAACGTTGGACAAGGTAGCTCTCAGCCCGCAGGAACTTTCGCGCTACGACCGCCAGATGATGATCGATGGCTTTGGACTGGAGGGGCAACAGAAGCTGAAGAAAGCCAAGGTGTTCATCGCCGGCGCCGGTGGTCTCGGCTCGCCGATCTCGATCTACCTGGCCGTGGCCGGCGTCGGCCACATTCGCATCATCGACCGTGACGTGGTGGACCTGAGCAATCTGAACCGTCAGATACTTCACTGGAACCAGGACGTGGGCAGGGCCAAGGCGGAGTCGGCGGGGGCCAAGCTCCGCGGACTGAACCCCGACATCAAAGTGGAGGCTATCCGCGAGGAGATAACCGCCGCCAACGTGGACCAGCTCATCGAGGGTTTCGACGTCGTCGTCGACGCCATGGACAATTTCCCGACCAGGTATCTGCTGAACGCCACGGCCGTGAATAAACGGCTGCCTTTCTTTCATGGCGGGATCTATGGCATGTCCGGCAATGCGACCACGATAATCCCGGGGAAGACCCCCTGCCTGCGCTGCATTTTCCCTGAGCCACCGCCCTCGGAAAAGTTCCCCGTCATTGGCGTAGCGCCGGCGGTCATCGGCTGCATCCAGGCCACCGAGGTCATAAAGTATATCGTAGGGATTGGGAACCTGCTGACCAACCGGCTGCTGATGTTCGACGGGGCCAACATGGAGTTCACCGAAGTAAGGATCAAGAGGAAGCCGGCCTGCAAAGACTGCTGTTCCTGCGTGTAGGGACAGCCAGCCTCAGACCTGAGAGGAGAGCCAATGGCGGACAACCAGAAAGTCCGACTTACTGCACTGGCCGGCAGCGCTGGCTGAGCCTCCAAGCTCTGTCAGGAAGACCTGATGCAGGTCCTGCGTCAGCTGCCGCCGGTCACCGATCCCAACGTGTTGGTGGGCGTCAACCCCGCCGACGATGCTGCTATCTATCGCCTTAGCTCACGGCTGGCGCTGGTGGAGACCGTCGACTTCTTCCCGCCCGTTGTGGACGACCCGTTTGATTTTGGCGCGATTGCCGCCGCCAATGCGGTCAGCGACATCTACGCCAAAGGCGGGCGACCTATCCTCGCCCTTAACATTGTCTGTTTCCCCAAGGCGCTCTCGATGGATATCCTGGTGCAGATCCTCAATGGCGGAGCGGCGAAGGCAGCAGAAGCCGTATTCAGCATTGTGGGCGGGCATACTATCGATGACCCGGAGCCCAAGTATGGCATGGCGGTGACCGGCCTGATCCGCCCCGGCAAGGAGATCACTAAGGCCAGCGCCAGAGTCGGGGACAGGATTGTGTTGACCAAGCCCCTGGGGATAGGCATTATCACCACCGCCATCAAGGCCCAGGCGGCTGGAGAGAGCGCAGCGGCCAAGGCTGTGGCATCGATGAGCCAGCTCAACAAGGCCGCCTCGGAGGCCATGCTGGAAGCCGGCGTCAGCGCAGCCACCGATGTCACCGGTTTCGGGTTGCTGGGGCATCTCTACGAGATGTGCAGCAACAGCAAGGTCGGGGCCAAGCTCCGGCTGGCGGACGTTCCAGTGATCGAGGAGGCGTGGGAGCTGGCTGCGAAAGGGCTGGTTCCTGGCGGAAGTCATCGCAACCTCAAGTTCGTCGGCGGCAGCGTCACCTGGGGCGCCAAGGTGTCCGACGACGCCAAACTGGTGCTGTGCGATGCCCAGACCTCCGGGGGCCTGCTGCTCTCGGTACCCAAAGCAAGGAGCGCCCGGCTTATCGATTTGTTGAAGAAGAAGGGTGTGCTGGCTGCCGTAATCGGGGAGATGGTGGAGGGGGCGCCGGGCAGGATGTGGGTGGAGTAGATTCCTCGGAATCCAATGCCGTCCTGACGGTCACAGACAGAACGCGCTCGTGCTATCCGTCAACCTGAGGAGCCGGAGCGACTCCTGTCAAGATAACCCCCCCGTCGCCCGCCGTCACAGGTCTGAATGCATCCCACGGAACTTGCCTTGCGCAAGGCTAGCGTTCTTGGCCTCGTCGTGATTCTGTCGGGCAACGGAGAGTCACTCTTGACAATCTTACGGCGGTTATCCTGCAGGCCGATACAAAGTGGCCTGTCACACGCCATTTACCCGGGCTTCACTGCGTAGACCTTGGCGCTCACCACTGAGGCCAGCAAACCCCTGATCTGTTCCTGGGACAAGCCCATGTCCTCAGCTATCGACCTGGCCATGGGGTCGCCTTCGAACTGGTCGGCGCGGATGGTGGTCTCGCCGACGATCTTGACCTCCTGGAACCCCGCTTGTCTCGCCGCATCCAGGTAGTCCTTCTTCAGCATGGCGCCGGCGACGCAGCCCACGTATGCCTGGGCAGACTCCTTCACGAAATCAGGAAGCTCCTTCTCCAGTACCATGTCGGAGACCATCAGCCTGCCGCCCGGCCTCAGCACCCTGAATGCCTCAGCGAATACGCGTTTCTTGTCGGGCGAGAGGTTTATCACACAGTTTGAGATGATCACGTCCACCGAGTTGTCGGCCACGGGCAGGTTCTCGATCTCGCCCAGCCTGAACTCGATGTTCTTGTATTCGCTTCCGGCTGCGTTTTCTCTGGCCCGGGCCAACATCTCCGGCGTCATGTCCACGCCGATCACTTTGCCTTTGCTGCCGACTTTCTTGGCGGCCAGGAAGCAATCGAAGCCCCCACCGGAGCCGAGGTCCAGCACAACCTCGCCCTTCTTCAAAGAGGCCAGGGCAACCGGATTGCCGCACCCGAGGCCCAGGTTGGAGCCATCCGGCGCCGCAGCCAGGTCATGCTCCGTGTAGCCTATTTGCCTGCCCCGGCTTTTCACGGCGTCGCCGCCGCAGGTCTGAGCAGGGCCGCAGCAGGAACCCTGACGCTTCGCCACCTTGCCATAACTCTCACGAACTGCTTTCCGCACGTCTTGAGCCATTTGAATGTCCTCCTATTCGCTCTATCGCTACGCCGAATGCAGAGTTCGGCTACCTCACCCCCTCGATCCCCCTCTTCGTCGACAGAGAGGGGGAAGAAAGAGGAGTTGGGGGCGCGATGCCCCTCTAGGTTCCCTGCTCTCACAGTATGTCTTTGACCAACGGCCC
>JAUSJJ010000087.1 GCA_030647705.1 Dehalococcoidia bacterium | reverse complement strand
GTTGGTGATAAGCTCGGCGTCTCCGTAGCGAAGCGCATGGAGCACGTCCAGTGTGTCCCACAGAGCATTCAAGTATGTGATGAGGGCGTGTTTCATGTGGAATATCTCGGGCGCTACTTTGGTCCGAGGCACGTGGGGGTCCATCATTGCTTCATTGAGGGCGTCGCCCCTTTCCTCGATCTGACGCAGGTGCTCGAAGTTCCGGTCGTTGTTCTCATCAACGATCCGGATGAGCAATAGCGTCAGCTTGTCCTCCGGTACGGCGTCGACTGGTATCTTCTTCAATACGGTATCGGAGTATCTGCGCAGCTTAGTGAACCTGCGGTCGACGTTGACCGGGTGTATGGTGAGGATGAAGTTCTTCTTCATCAGCAGGAGCAGCGGGTAGGGTTCGACGTGGCTTTGTGTTATCTGGATGCTGGGAAGCTTGACCCCCACCTCAGTGTCGAAGTCCATATAGTTGGTGAAGGACTTGTCGGCGAACGCGGACATGAGCGCCTCGCTGAAACCGAGCTGGGTGGCAGCCGAAAGGGCTTCTTTGTCGAAGTCGGGGCCCCTCACCACGTAGTCGACCCAGGCAATGGTGGCGGCAGACAGCGTCTCGACGAAGGCGGTGGTCGAATCGGCGCTGCCTTTGGAGATGCCGCCGGCGGGCGATTGCGCCACGTAGAACCAGCGTGTCTGGCTGGCGTCTACCTCGCTGCTTTCTCTCGACGCCTTTTCGTTGGCGATGTCAGCAGTAACTTCGCTCATGGGCCACGGACCTCCTGTTTGGCGAGGGCTCGGAGACAGTCGTGTCCGAGGGCACGGCATGTACGAACTCGGGATGACCAAAGTATCTGCATATTATCCCATAGAACAGGGATTTCATCAATAGATATTGGCGGCAGTTCTGCAAGAGGCAGCCGCCGGTTTGCCGGATGCCGCCGGGGATTCCGGAAGGTGGTGGTATGCGCCGGGAAGGTTCATACCTGCTCGGCTGCTTGAATGAGCGATTCACATGGTGATACTGCCCGTGTTGGGCAGTGTGATATAATGCGGCTGGCCGGGGAATGCGCAATCACTCTGGCCTGGCGACACCAAATTCGAACGAGGAGGGATCTGACTTATGGTAGCGTTCATCCTGCTGTACAGGCTGAAAGAGGGGGTGAAGCCCGAGGAGTTCGAGCAGAAGTTCCGCAGTATTCATATTCCGATAGCGGTAACATTGCCTAAACTGAGACGCTACACCATCGGCAAGGGACTGCGCGGGCCGGCGGGCCGGGGCACCAAGTGGTACCGGGCGGCGTTCGTGGAGTTCGATAGCGTGAAGGACATGGAGGAAATGCTGGCTTCTTCTCAGTGGAAGGCGCTGGTGCAGGACGACGAATTCAATTCAAGGGTGGAGGGTGGCGTGGGCGCGTTCTTTGAGATGGAGAAGGTATTCGAGAAGTAACCGGGCGCCTGCTGTCTGCATCTCTGTTTGATCGGGCCTGCTGTACTGTGGCCCTTGACTCACTGTTCGGGTTCCGGCAGGGGGAGCGTGAAGGAAAACGTGCTCCCCTTGCCAGGTTCGCTTTCAGCCCATATTCGCCCGTGGTGGGCCTCAACCAGACGCTGGCAGATAGCCAGACCGAGCCCTACGCCTCCCTTCCCTTTGGCCGGAGATTGCTCCACCTGATAGAACGGTTCGAAGATGCGGGACAGGTGCTCCGGCGGGATTCCAGGCCCGTGGTCGGAGACGCTCACCTGCAGGGAGTTACCCTGGCGACTGCATTTCACGGTGATCCGGTCTCGCACGGGGCAGTACTTGATCGCGTTGTCCAGCAGGTTGCTCAGTACCTGGTGTATGCGTCTGCCATCCGCTACCACTTCAGGCAAGTCGCAGGCCAGGTCCAGGACCAGCTCGTGGCTGGTGCCCCGGCGCTGAAACTCGGCGACGCTGCGCTGGATTACCTCCGCCATGTTTAGCGGAGTCTTCTCCATGACGATCATGCCGGCCTCCAGCTTGGAGGTGTCCAGAAGGTCGTCCAGCAACGCGTTCAGCCGGTCGCTGGCCTCGCCGATGTACCGGATGAATTCGATCCGTTCGGCGTCGGGCAGCTTGTCGTAATAACGGAGCAGTGTGGTGGCGTATCCCTTGATTGAGGTCAAAGGGGTGCGAAGCTCATGAGAGACCATCGACAGTAATTGGCTTCTGATCATTTCGGAATTCAGCTTTGATTCCAGTTTCTTGATGCCTTCCTCGACCCTGATGTTCTGGATGCCGGCTCCCAACTGTCTGCAGATTCCCCTCAACGTTTCCGTTTGAATATTGTCCAGGCTTGTTCTTTGGATTGGCCCCACCAGCAGCGCCCCCAGGAAGTGCTCGTCAAACACGATTGGGGTCGCCACCATGGTCCCGTCCCCAAGCGTTGCCGCCAGTCCTTCGGGGAGCGTCTTGCAATCTCTGCTGTCGAGAGTCACCGGGCTTCTCTTTTCCTGCATGTTCCTCAAGGCAGGCGTGCGGTCCCAGGACACGGAATTGAGAAACGTAGCCTGCTGCTGGTTCCGGGCCCAGACGGCGGCAAGCTGAAACGTCCTGGAGGTCTTGTCCCAGAAGTAGGCAGCCCCGGCTGCCGCAGATACCGCCTCGGTAGCCTCGCGGGTTGCCTCGGATAGCACATCGGGGACCGTTTCGGCACGGCGCAACACCCTGGCTGTCCTCCTCAAGATGAAGCTGAGACTGGCCGCCTCGTCGTCGGCTGCGTGCAGTCGCAAGGAGTCCAGGATGCAGCCTGTCAACTGCGCCAGCGTATCCATCAGGGCAGTTCGGGCGCCAAAAGCTTCCTCGCTGGCGCTGAGCAGGGCCAGAACCCCCCTGGAGCGGGCCCCTCTCACCGGCAGAAGCAAGCAGGAGCCAACGCTCGCAGCCTGAAACAGGGAGGACACATTCGGGCTGGCCGTGGCTTTGGACAGGACGGCCGGCCCTTCGGAAGTTGTGGCGTCGGCGCCGATCTGTTGGAGCAGCGCCAGCATCTCAGGGGTCGGCGCGAGGCAGCCGGAGGACAGTCTCTCCAGGTGGCCTGCGTCATCGCGTAGCGTCAGGCAAGCATAGTCAGCAGCGGCTAGTTCGGCAGCGAGAGCGACCAGGTCGTCGGCCCTGCGGGCCTTGCACGCGTCTGCCAGCCTCTTCAGTACGGAGATCAACTCTGCGGACTCTCTGCGAGCCATTGTTCTCCCTGCGCCATGGTGTCCACCGCCCCGTAATTATAGGCCAAAGGCGGCGCTTGTTCAACGAACGCCGGTGGGATAAGGCGCCGCCCATTAGTCCTGCCATGTGAGCGCCGGCCAACTGTTAAGGCCAGCCGTCGCCTTGGCGGCCGAGGGCAGCTCTTTTTGTAGACACAGGGAAAGGCTGTGGAGAGGCGATAGGTTACAGATCCCAGAAGCTTCGCAGGCTCTGGTAATCTACGGTACCGCTCTCGGGCACGTTCTCCACAGGTATGCCGCTCTCTACGGCTGCGGCGACCGGGTTGAGCCCGCCAAGCAGCGTTATCCCGACCCGGTTCAATCCTACCGGGATCTGGCAGATCGGTTCGCTGGCTTCCCCTATGAGGAGCGCCCCGGATATGCCGGCCTTCTCGGCTTTCGCGATGATGGCCTGCGTCAAGGCGCGGGCGGGGGCGGGTATCTCCCTGAAGTTGGCCAGAATGCGACCGGCGCCGTCTCTTGCGGCGTCCACGACCCTGGTCATTCTGGCCCTGATATATGCCTCGGAAGGATCGACCGAGGACCCGGCATATTCGATGATGGAGGTGAAGCGCTTGGGCCGCGAGTTACGCAGCTCCAGCACGCCTCCAAACCGAGACTCCATGGGTATGCCGGCCTTCAGGAGCACTCCGTTCAGCGTGACGCTGCACACTGTGGCCAGTCCTACCTTGCCCGGGGGAATGACCACGTCGCCCAGCCTCTCCCCCTCCGCGGCGACGCCGACCAGGTTACTGACACAAAGGCCCGCTTTGAATGCAGGCTCCATGGCGGACAGCGCTTCCCTGAAGACTTCCTTCCGGAAAAGAGTGGTGTTGATGGCGACCCGCCCTCGTTTGGTCTCAGGATCGAAGGTGGTGAGGAAAGCCAGGAGCTCCAGACGGTCTTTCATGAAGCCGACCTGCTCTGGTATCAGGGCGCTCTTGAGTTCCTCGATGCCGAGAGGGGTGAGCATCCTGCCGTCCCTGCCCACCGGCTGTGTGTAGCCGCGTTCATCCATGATCTTGAGGTGGTATCTGACGGCTCTTTCGCTGAGGGATATCCCGTGGTGCTCCAGGTCACGAGCGATGGTTGTGGAGCCCACCGGCTCAGCCGATTCGCTCAGCACTTTGAGGATAGAGACCATCTTCTGCTCTACCTCATGGCTATTGCCGCTGACAATCATGGCTGCCCTCCGGCCTGGAAATCCAGGCGTTTCAGTAACGAAGCCACGGAACGAATGAGGCTCAGGACTGCTGCCGGGACAGATTATAGCATCTCTGTGCGCCAGATGCTAAGGGGTGTATAGTCTTCCGTAAGGCCGCAGATAGCGAGGGAATAGCTTCACGAATGCCCCGGCGAGGACTTGCTGGACGTCGTGGCCGAAGAATTGGCAGTATTCGCCCACGAGCTGGCCCAACTGAGAGCGGTCGGCGTCGTCAAGCTCTGCCACCCCGACCTCTTTCCCGAGCTGATGGCTTTCAACTGTTCCTCTCAAGTAGATAACGCCGCCGTGCATTCCGGTGGCCAGAAAGTTGCTGCGATGCGGTTCGCCCGTCTTGAGGTCGAGTCCAAGCACGACCAGGACGCCGCCGGCCATGTACTCCCCCAGGAAGTCCTGGGCGCTGCCGCCGATGACCAGCACCGGCTTCTTGTCCTTGTATTCCTTCATGTGGATGCCGGCCCGATAGCCAACGCCATCGCGCACGAACACCCTGCCGCCGC
>JAUSJJ010000086.1 GCA_030647705.1 Dehalococcoidia bacterium | reverse complement strand
CATGGGGAAGTATTGGTAATAGAGCAGACTCCGAGGAATACCTACTTTGACCATCTGTTCATCCTCAGAGTCTCAAGCGTCAGTACGATGGAAAACGCGGTCAACATGCGCCTTGTAGGCCTTCTTTCTAGCTTCGAGCCTCTCCGCCGGATATCCGGCTGTCTCCAGCCATTTCCCCGCCCATCCCTGGTACTCCTTTTCCCAGATGCCGTCGTACAGCTCGCCCACTTTCCCGGAGTATTCGTCGAGCCCCTGGCTGCACACGGTGAAGGTGCTCTCGGCGCCCTCGTGAGTGGGGTAGGCGCCCCACTTCTTGATGGCATTGCGCATTATCTTGGGATGGTCGATGATGGGGCATGGGCGCAACGTGTTGTGGCTGAACGGCTGCATCTCCCTGAGGCCGGCAAAGAAGGGAGCGCTCAGCGCATCGACTAGGGAGCTGGAGTAGATGTTATGAGTGGCGTAATGGCAGAAGATGCAGGGTTCGACATCGCCCTTGTGGTTGACGTGGAAGTATATGCGCCCTCCGGCGATGCAGCCGCCGGTCAGAGGCGCATCGTTCCAGAAATCCGCGGCCAGTATGGGCTTGGTGTTGCGGAAGCGGTTCACCGCCAGCCTGAGCTTGTTCCGGTCCTCCGGCGTCGGCATCAGGGAGACGTCCGGCTCCTTGCCCACGGGCATGTACAGGAAATACCATCCGTACATGGCGCCTTTCTGTATCATCAGATCGATGAACGCGTCGCTGGTGACCACGTCGATGTTGCGATGTGTGGGCACCGTGCTGAAGGCGAACATGCACCCCTTGGACTTGAGGATGTCCATGGCCCTCATGGCCCGGTCGAAGGCGCCAGGGCCACGCGAGGCATCGGTCTCTTCTTTGAAGCCGTCGACACTCACCTGGGGGGCCACGTTGCCCAACTCCACCAGTTTGGTGGCCAGGGCCTCATCTATCAATGAGCCATTGGTGTACACCTGGAACACGCAATCGTGGTGTTTCTTGAAGATATCGAGAAGATGGGGATAGATGAACGGCTCGCCGCCCAGCATGACTATGAACCTGGTGCCTATTTCCTTGGCCTCGGTTATCACTCTATCAACCACTTCCGGGTCCATGTCATCGTTCCTGGTATAATTGGCCGCGTAGCAGCCGGCGCACTTGTAGTTGCAGCGCATCGAGGGTGAGATGAGCATCACCGCCGGCGGCATGAAACCACGTTCCTCTTGCAGTTGTTTCCATGTACTGGGGTCCCGAAAGAAGGCATTCACCATTGCCTTGGCGATGAAGTTCTTGCGGACGTTGGGATGGATGTCCTTCAACATGCGCGACAAGTAGAGCGATCCGGGATTACCATCTGCCATCCAGTTCCTGATCCAGGCTACGATCATCTTCTGCTGGTCGGTGTTGGCCACTTTGTCCATTGCCCCCACCAGGCGCCGGTAGTTGGCCTCCGAGGTGTGGCTGAGAATGCCCAGGGCCTGAGCAAGCACCCTTTCGGCGACTTCCCGCTTGACTTTCCCATAGAGTCCCCTCCCCTGGCCAATGAGCGTAGTCATTATCTCTCCTCCCCGCAGACGGTCGTTCGAGCGCCTCCTCAATGGACAACGACGCCCTGCCCAGCCGGGGCGCTGCGCAAGAAGCAGAACGAAGATAACAATACCTAGACCCAGCGCTTAGCGCCTCGGCAGGTTATGCTTATTTTGCAACGCCAGACCAACAAAGTCAAGTCCCTCGAATTTGAAACATACGTAATACGTGTCTGCGAGGCAGCCGTCGGTGGAGTAGTTTAGATGAAGGGGGAGCGAGCGTTCACCGATGGCTGGGCTGGACTAGAACCTGACCAGGGTCATCATCAGTCCGGCGGCCAGCGGCATGGTGAGGTTGTCATCGGTGGGCAACGAGAGGAACTCGATAGCTGAGGCAGCCAGCGCCGCCAGGGCGACCGCAGGCAAGCTCAGGTGCGTATACAAGGTCAGCAGGAATCCGACAACGATGCACACGACGAAGCAGGCGGCGAAGCCCTCCAGGCTCTTCTTGCGGAAGCGCAGTCTGCCCATGCTTTCCCCGACGAAGGCGGCCGCCGGGTCGCCCAGGGCCGAAAAGTAGAGGGCGGTTATGGCGATCTCTTTCTGGAACACCCACAGGCTTATCAGGGAGCCGATCAGCAGATAGGTGGCGCCGGTGGGGCGGAAGGCCTCTTTTTCCTTGAGTGCGACCGGTATTCGCTTGGCCAGCCACGGGTTGATCTGAGGGAAGGAGAACCTGGCTATCTCGATCGAGACCGCAATGGCGGTCAGGGCGCCCAGGGCGATGACCAGCGGCGTTTGCGGCACGAAGAAGGCCAGCGTGGGGAAGAACAGACCGCCCAGGACGTGCCACAGCCTTCTGAGCATCTTCTTCTGCATGGCCTTCAGCTATCCTCATCGAGAAACTCGCGCTTCACCAGGGCAAGGAGGCTGGGACTTGCCAGCAGATCGACGACGGTCATGGCCAGCGCCTTGGCCCCGTCGATGACCGCTTTGTCGCCCGCTTCCGATGACGCGGCCAGTGCGAACTCCGGCGAGTGCCCCTGCACCCCTCTGGGAGCGATGGCGATCATAGGGTGGATGCTGGGCACAAGCTGGCTGACGTTTCCCATGTCCGTGCTGCCCAGGTTGCGCTCCAGGTCGGGAGGAGCGAGCCGGCGTCCCAGACTCATCATGTTCTTCTCGAAGGCCTGGGCCAGGACTCGGTTGTTGCGCAGCGGGGCGTATGACACTTCGGCCCACTTGTACTGCAACCGTGCCCCGGTGGCCACGGAAGCCCCGACAAAGCAGTCCAACACTCTCTGCTGGAGTTCGCCCAGATAGGACATCTCGGTGGCCCGCACCAGGAAGCTGGCGGCTGTGTGCGACGGGACGATGTTCGGGGCTTCTCCGCCGTCCGTGATGATGCCGTGAATCCGTACCTTATCCCTGACATGCTGTCGGAGGGAGTTGATGGCGTTGAACGAGAGGACCATGGCTTCCAGTGCGTTGATGCCCGCCTCGGGCTCGGCGGCGGCGTGGGCGGCTTTGCCGAAAAACTCCACGTCCAGCCCGATGCAGGCCAGGGCAGCCGAGTAGGCGGTATCCCGGACGTCGGGATGGACCAGCATGGCTGCGTCCAGGTCGCTAAAGGCTCCGCGCTCGGCCAGCATCGCCTTGCCTCCGTATAGCTCCTCGGCGGGGGTGCCCAGCACGAGGACGCTGCCGCCGAGGGCGTCTACTGCCGGCCTGGCGCAGATGGCGGCGCCTGCCGACGAGGCAGCGATGATGTTGTGGCCGCAGGCGTGTCCCAGCTTGGGCAGGGCATCGTACTCGGCCATGAGTGCGATGGCGGGACGTCCGGAGCCGTACCGGGCGCGAAAAGCTGTCTCCAGGCCGCACCAACCTCTTTCCACGGAGAAGCCGTTGCTCTCCAGGTAGTCGCTGATCCAGCGGGCGGCCTTGAACTCCTGCATGCCGGGCTCCGGGTTATCGTGGATGTCCCGGCTGAGCTTGAGCAGGCGCTCGCGCTGGCGTTCCACCCCCTCGCAGACCACGGATTTCAGGGCGGCCGTCTCCTGCGTATTCATCTCAGGCGCTCTCCCTGCCACTGAGGGCGGCCTTTGCCTCGTCCCAGAGGGCGTTTTGCTGATCGAAGGATAGGGATGCGAAGTTGATGCCCCGTTTCCGGCACAGCTCCTCCATGTGCATGAAGCGGCTGGAGAACTTCCGGTTCGCCTGTCGGAGAGACTCCTCGGCATCGAGGTCAAGCCAGCGCGCGGCATTGACCAGCGCGAACAGCAGGTCGCCGAACTCGTCGAGGCGCTGCGCCTTGCTGTCAGCCTTTTTGAGCTCAGCCACCTCTTCCGATAGCTTGTCCAGGATGCCTGTGAAGTCCCTCCAGTCGAAGCCGGCGCTGGCGACTCTGCGCTGGATCACCTGGCTGCGAGCCAGCGCAGGGAGTTGCTCGGGCACCGAAGACAGCAAGGATGCGCCGTCCGCCCGTTCCTGTTTCTTGATTTCCTCCCAGTTGTGGGCGACCTCCTCGGCATCGGCAGCCGGCTGGCCGCCGAAAACGTGTGGATGGCGGCGGATGAGCTTGGCGGCCAGTCCGGCCACCAAGTCTTTGCGTTGGAACTCCCCGGTCTCGGTCGCTATCTGGGTGTGGAGCATGATCTGGAGCAGCAGGTCGCCGAGCTCCTCCCGCAGCTTCGCCGGGTCGCCGTCGTCGAGGGCCTGGATGGCCTCGTAGGCTTCCTCCAGCAGATAACGCTTGATGGAGCTATGGGTCTGCGCCTTGTCCCAGGGGCAGCCGTCCGGTGCGCGCAATCTGGCTACGATGCGTTCCAGTGTCTGGAACTCACCCAGGGCGGGGCCGGCCAGGTCGTTGGTGCGGCTTAGGGGGGTGTCGGATTCGGAGCGGGCCATCGAGTATCCTTTCGGCCGGGCGCCGGGCCCCGGCGGACAGGCTGCTAACAGGCATTATAGGTTAGCGGGCATGACTTGACAAGGCGCGAGACAGACGCCTATCATAGCGTGACTTAGGGTGTGGGAGCGGACATGAAGGTAACTCAGATTATTGCCGGGTGCCTGGCGGTGATAGCCCTGCTGGTGGTTCTGTTCACCAGCAACGTGCGTGTCGCCGTAAACGAGGTTGCCCTTTACGCATCAGGCTTTGACAAGTACCACGCCAGCGAAAACACAGGGATCTCCCGGGCGGAGCTGGTGCGCGCGGCAGAGGAGCTGATACAGTACTTCAATTCCAACGACGAGCCGGTGCGGATAGAGGTGCTGCGGGGAGACCAGAAGATAGATCTGTTCACCCAGCGGGAGGTGCTCCATCTTGCCGATGTCAAGGACCTGATCAAGAGGGTCTATTCGTGGCAAATGATGGCGCTGGGCTACCTGGCATTCTTCGTGGTCT
>JAUSJJ010000079.1 GCA_030647705.1 Dehalococcoidia bacterium | reverse complement strand
CGTCCCACTGTCTCTCCATTGACGGTCACCGAGGCCCTGGATACTCGCTGGAGCAGCGCCTTCAACTCTTGTCGCTGGCCCTGCTGGCCACCGCGTCCTTCTTTTCCGACTTTGCTTCGGACTTTTCAGTCTTCTCGGTCTTGGCCGTCGTGTCCGACTTCTCGCTCTTGGCAGCAGTCTCCGCCTTCTCCCCGTCAGACGCAGCGCGCTTCTTGGAGCCGTTGTCGCCCCTCCGATTGTCGGTGACGTAGAACCCGCTGCCTTTGAAGACCACGGGGACAGAATGAATCACCCGGCGAGCCTTCCCCTGACAGGCCGGGCACAAACACGCCGGCTCCTCGTCGAACCCCTGCCTCTTCTCGAAGCGAAGGTTACAAGAGCCGCATTCATACTCGTAGATTGGCAAGCTATCACCTCCCGAACCCTTCTATTCTACCTCAGAAACTAGATTATGGCAAGCGTAAATCGGCCCTGAAACGGGCGATCGGCGCTGGCCGGGGCGCCAGGCAGCTTTGAATCGCAGCATGGTCATGCCTGCAGGGATTCCGGAAGGCGAAGGTAATATTGACACCCGCCAATCCAACCTCTATAATGCTCCAGGTTAGGATTAATACTGTGCCAAAAAGAACTTATCAACCCAAGAAAACAAAAAGACAACGCAAACACGGGTTCCTGGCTCGCATGGCCACGGCCGACGGCCGAGCGGTGCTGAAACGAAGACGCGCCGAGGGCCGCTACCGGTTGGTGGTATAGAGAAGAACACGCCCGGCCCCACGGCGGGCCACCGGAACAGCGCCCTTCCGTGGACGATGCCCAGAGAAAGGCGGCTGCGAAGCCGGAGAGAGTTCTCCTCAGTGTACGAGGGGGGGCGCTCCTGGACGAACCGCTGGGTCGTGCTAAGAGCGTTGCCTAATGGCCTGCAAACCAGCAGGTTCGGCTTCTCGGTGAGCCGGAGGTTGGGCAATGCCGTGGCGCGCAACCGGGTAAAGCGTCGCATACGTGAAGCGGTGAGGCTGTCCAGGGTTGCATCCGGCTGGGACATGGTGCTCATTGCTCGTGGCCAGGCCGGTCAGGCCGAATACCAGACGTTGAAACAGGCCGTGGAAGACCTGCTGAGACGGGCCTCGTTTCTGATGGAACAGAGACGGCCCGGGCCAGCGAAGGCCGACCATAACAGATGAAGTGGATAGCCCTGGGCGTCATCAGATTCTATCAGTTGACCCTATCCCGGTTGACCCCTTCCTCTTGTCGCTTCGTGCCGACCTGTTCCCAGTATGGCTATGAAGCCATCGGGAAGTTTGGCCTCCGGAAAGGGGGGTGGCTCGCCATCAGGCGCATTTCCCGCTGCCACCCCTGGAGCAAGGGAGGGCTTGACCCGGTACCCTGAGCGCTGCAGGAACCGCGCTCAACAAGTATTCTAACGGCGAGTGAGTATTGAAGACTAGACACATCAGTTTGGCGTTGACCTTTGCCATCGGGGCACTGGTCGTTTTGTTCGCTGCTACCGGTTGCACCGGCGCTCCCTCACCAAAGGGTTGGTCCGGGCCGGTGGCGCAGGGAAACACCATCTACATGGGATCGGTCAAGGGCAAACTCCTGGCGCTCGATCCGAACAACGGTAGCATGCTGTGGCAATTCCCGGCGGATAGCCGGACTGTGGGGGCCGTCTACAGCAGCCCCGTGGTCGACGACGGTGTCGTGTACCTGGGCGCCTACGACGGCAAGTTCTACGCTGTCGATGTGACCACCCGCGCCGAAAAGTGGTCCAAACCCTTCGAGGCGCGAGGGCCAATCATAGGGGAGGCCGTCGTCGTGGGTTCCGTGGTGCTGTTGGGGTCTGCCGATGGCAACCTGTATGCACTGGACAAGGTGACCGGGGCGGAGGTCTGGCGGTTCAAGGCGCGGGGGGGTATCTGGGGAGGGCTGGTGGTGGACGCGGGCAAGGCCTACTTTGGCACGCTGGGCCACAAGTTCTACGCGGTTGACCTCAATACCCACAAGCCGGCCTGGGAGTTTGATACCAAAGCTGCCGTGGCTGGAGGGGCACTGGTGGTCGGGAACGCCGTCTACTTCGGCGCCTTCGACGGCAACCTGTACGCACTGAACAAGCTGACCGGCGCCCCAGTTTGGCCTGAGCCCTTTCACTCCGAAAAGTGGTTCTGGATGAAGCCGGTCTCCGATGGGTCAGCTATCTACGTCGGAGACGCGAACAACAAACTCTATGCGCTGGACGCCAGGACGGGCGCTCCCCGATGGCCTCAACCCCTGGCAGCCTCGCGGCCTTTCCATTCGGCGCCGGTGCTGAGCGGCGGCTTTCTGGCGGCGGCATCCAGCGACGGGGTGCTCCAACTGGTCGAGACTGCGACCGGTAATTCCGTCTGGCAATTCAGCGCCGGAACGCAGATGCTCGCCTCACTCGGGGTCTCGGGCGACACGGTCTATATGGTGAGCCAGGATGGCAAGCTCCACGCCTTGAACGTCGCCGAAAAGAGGGAACTCTGGAGCGCAAATACCGGTCAATGAGGTAAGCCTTGGGCATGGGTGATCTTTGGAACGTGATATTGCTCGACCCGTTGCTGAACGGGTTGATTGTCATTTCGCGCGCCTTTTTCGATAACTTCGGCATTGCCATCATCATCCTGACGGTCATCGTCCGCCTGTTGACGCTTCCGCTCACTCTGAGACAACTCAAAGTATCCAAGGTCATGGCCGAGCTCCAGCCGCGGATGAAGGAGCTCCAGAAGAAGCACGGCAAGGAAAAAGAGAAGCTGTCCTCCGAGACGATGAAGCTCTACAAGGAGTACGGCGTCAATCCGATGGGCTGCATCCTGCCCATGGTCATCCAGTTCCCCATCTGGATAGCGTTGTACCAGTCCATCATGCTGGCGCTGGCGGCCACTCCGGAAGCCCTGTTCGACCTGTCGTCACACCTTTATCCCTGGTCGCTCGTGCATTCGGCGGTGCCTCTGGCCAACCAGTGGCTGTGGCTCGACCTGAGCAAACCGGACCCGGTCTTCGTCATGCCCGTCCTGGTCGCCGCTTCGATGTGGGTGCAGCAGAAGATGATGACCATACCTTCGCCGGATCCGAGCCAGAGCCAGATGAACACCATGATGCAGACCATGATGCCGCTGATGTTCGGCTTTCTCACGCTCAGCTTCCCCAGTGGCCTGGCTATCTACTGGGTGGCCTCCAATATCATCGGCATCGTGATACAGTATTTCGTTACTGGCTGGGGCACGCTTAAGATCCCGACCAAGATTCCGACGCCCTGGGTGCGGACTCCTCAACCCGCTAAGGCCCCTGCCGCGGCCACTCCGACATCCACTCCTGCGGTGGTAGAAAAGAGGGAACAAGATGGAACGACTGGAGATAAGCGGCAAGACGGTAGAAGAAGCAACAGAACGCGCCCTACAACAACTCGGGGTCAGCCGCGACCAGATAGAAATAGAAGTCGTAAGCAAAGGTAAGTCCGGCATCCTTGGTCTGGGAGCGGAAGAAGCCAGAATAGCGGTGACCCTCAAAGGCGCCCCCTCCGTTCAGGCGCCACAGGTTGCCCAACTGGCGAAGCAGACGCTGGATACCCTCCTGGGCTACATGGGAATGTCCGCCAGCGTGGAGATCCGTCAGCCGCCCCAGACGGGAGAGGGCGCTCCCGCGGTCAGCCTGGACATTACCGGCGACGACCTTGGCATTCTCATCGGGAGGCGCGGCGAAACGCTGGCCTCCCTTCAGTATGTTCTGAACCTCATGGTCAGCCGCAGTATCAAGGCGCACGCTGGCATCAATGTGGATGTGGAAGGCTACAAAGAACGCCGTGCGGAGGCCCTGAAAACCCTGGCATTGCGTATGGCGGAGCGAGTCAGAGAGACCGGCCGTTCCATAACCCTGGAGCCCATGCCCCCCAATGAGCGCCGCCTTGTCCACCTGGCGCTCAAAGACAGCCCCGATGTCAACACCTACAGCGTCGGCGAGGGCGAGAGCCGCAAGGTCGCCATTGCCCCGGGCAAGAAGGCGCAACAGGAGTAATACAGCGTCCGGCGCCGGGTGGGGTTTCCCCTGCTTGCTGCCTTGTCCTTGCCGGCATGGGGATCAGGGGGATGGCCAAGACCGCTCTTGACACGCCCAGGCAATAGTGTTACCATTCGAATCACCAAGATGAAAACGAACTCTCAGGCCTACACCTATTACTTTTGGTTTAGCACGCTTCTGCGGGCCTGGGAGGGTATTGACTGCTGACCTGATCGCAACATAACTGAATAACTCAAGAGTTCGAAAACCCTCCCAGTCCGGAGGGTTTTTAGTTTGTGTTTTCGGGAGAAAGCCATGAAGACCGAAATCGAGGCTAGCAGCAACCCAACGCCGGAGCATCAGTCCCGTGGCTTGGCCGGCGTCGCCGGGGCACGGCAAGTACCGCTGACCAGCCGTGCACGAAAGCCGATGGGCACGGTGGTGGATGTCGGCGGGGTGAGGGTGGGAGGTGCGGAGGTGGTGGTTATGGCCGGGCCCTGCTCCGTGGAGAGCCTGGAACAGATCATGCGCATCGCGCGCGAGGTAGTGGTTGCGGGTGCAGCCATCCTGCGCGGAGGCGCCTTCAAACCCAGGACATCGCCCTATGATTTCCAGGGACTGGGGCGCACCGGGCTTGCATATCTTCAGGCTGCCGCTCGTGAAACCGGCCTCAGCGTGGTTACGGAGGTTGTCGATCCCCGGGACGTTGAGCTGGCCGCCGGCTACGCCGACTGCCTTCAGGTAGGGTCACGGAACATGCAGAACTACGCCTTGCTGCGGGAGCTGGGCTGTCAGCCCAGGCCGGTGCTGCTCAAGCGAGGCCTTTCGGCTACGTACAAGGAGTTCCTGCTGGCTGCGGAATACATCCTGGCCGGGGGTAATTCCCAGGTGATACTCTGTGAACGCGGCATTCGGGCGCTATCCGACGAATTGCGGTTCACCCTGGACCTGAGTGCGGTGCCTTACTTGAAGCAGAGGACGCATCTGCCTGTCATCGTAGACCCCAGCCACGGCACGGGCGATGCCCGCCTGGTACCAGCGATGAGCCGGGCAGCCATAGCTTGTGGCGCAGATGGGATCATCGTGGAGGCGCACTACTCGCCAGGGGACTCGATCAGCGACGCCG
>JAUSJJ010000074.1 GCA_030647705.1 Dehalococcoidia bacterium | reverse complement strand
CATGGTAGTCGGCGCATACTTCGTTCAGGCCCGGGTCTTCGACATGGCAGCTCTGTGGCTTTCCCTGCCTGTGGGTCTTGCCGTCACAGCTATCCTGGCAGCCAACGACCTCCGTGACCTGGAAGAAGACAGGCATGCCGGCAAGTTGACTCCGGTGACGCTGCTGGGGCGGGGATTTGGCCGGGTGGAGTGGGTTTTCCTGGTGGCAGCGGCCTTCCTCGCTGTGATAGCTCTGTCCATTGTGGGCGCCGTTGGGCTTACCGCGCTATTCTCGTTGCTTGCGCTGCCTCAGGGATGGAAGACGCTTCGAATGATCGTGAGCGGGCAAGACCGGGCCGGACTGGCGGCGGCGCTTCCGTCCTCGTCACGGCTGCACTGGCATCTGGGACTCCTGCTGGCGGCAGGGGTAGCTTTGGGCCGTTTCATCCCGCTCTGAAAAAGGGAGTACTACAGTGGCTGTACCCATCGACGGAGAAACGAAGCGGCAGCAGGTCGCCGCCATGTTCTCCAGGATCTCACGCAAATACGACTTCATGAACACGGTGATGACCGCAGGCATGCACAGCCGATGGCGGCGCGTGGCCGCACGTGCGGCCACTGAAGGCCTTTCCCCCGGTCCTGCGCTCGATGTGGCTACGGGTACGGGTGGCCTGGCATTTGAGCTAGCGCGCCGGGCCGAGGTGCAGGAAGTGGTCGGCCTAGACTTCGTGCCAGGAATGCTTGCCCTAGCGCAGGTACTGGAGCGCCGGCAAGGTCAGCGCCAGCGCCTACACTGGGTTCTGGGAGATGCGCTTTTTCTTCCTTTTCCGGATAGCGCCTTCGCCTGCGTCACATCGGGGTTCGCCATGCGCAACGTGACGGACGTGGGCAGCGCTGTCTCGGAGATGTCACGCGTCGTCCGGCCCGGCGGGAGAGTGGCGCTGCTTGAGATGACGCCTCTGGCAAGGAGACGCCTCGGCTCCCGTTTGCTCTGGGCGTATTTCAGCCACGTTGTCCCTGCGCTGGGCCAGGTCCTGGCGGGAGACCGCGAGGCCTATACCTATCTGCCGGAGTCGGTCGAGCAATTCCTGACGGCCGAACAGCTAGGCCGCCTGATGGAAGAAGCAGGGCTGGTCAGCGTGCGGTGGCAGTTGCTGGGGATGGGCCTGGTGGCGCTGCACGTTGGAGAGAAGCCGTAGAGCAGCAGCGCTACTCTCGTTCTCGTTCAGATGCCCTTCTGTCATCCCCGCGAAGGCGGGGATCCATTTTCCCCTTCATTTAGTGCGGGTGATAGATTCCCTCAGTATGGATAGCATCTGGCCGAGCTCGGACTCCGTGGAGACCAGTGGCGGCCAGAGGTAGACCGCCGCGCCGCGAGGCCGGATAAACAGCCCCATCCCGTACGCTTGCCTCGCAATCCGAGAAGCCCGCTCAGCCCCACCGCCGGCCTCGTTTATCTCCACCACGGCCATCATTCCCATGGCACGGACCGGCGACCCGTTTAGCAGCAATCCAAGCTCGCGCATTCCCCGGTCAAGCTGGATGATCCTGGGCTGACACTTCTCCAGGACGTGTTCCTCTTCGTAGACATCAATGGCGGCCAGGGCCAGGCCGGTGGCGATCGGATTCCCTCCGAAGGTATGGCTGTGGTAAAAAGTCCTGTCTTTGCCGTCGGCGCCGTTGCGAAATGAATTGTAAATCGTGTCGTTAGTGACTACAGCGCTCAAGGGCAGGTGGCCGCCGGTCATGCCTTTGCCCAGGGTCATGATGTCCGGCACGATCCCGGCGCGGCCGCAGGCGAACATGTGGCCGGTACGGCCAAAGCCCACCGCTATTTCGTCGGCGATCAGGATCAGCCCGTATTGATTACACAGACTGCGCAGGCGTCTCAGATACTCCTCGGGATAGATCCTGACCCCGGCGGCGCCCTGGCACAGTGGCTCGACTATTACCGCCGCTATCTCGCGGTGATTCGCCTGTACGATCTTCTCCATCGAGTCAAAACACTCGACATCGCAGGTCTCCGGTCGCCTTGCGCAGGGACACCGGGCACAATGTGGAGACAGCGCTCGGTGGGCGGGCCGGATTACCTCCAGGAAATCCTTGTGGAAGGCCTCAACGTAGCCGACGCCCATCGCCCCCAGCGTATCGCCATGGTAGCCCTCTTCCAGCCCGACGAATCGAGTGCGGTGCTTCTCACCTGCGTTCGCCCAGAACTGCACGGCAATCTTGAGTGCGGCTTCCACTGCGGAGGCGCCGTCGCTGGCAAAGAACGCGTGGCCGAGATGCCCCGGCGTTATCTGTGCCAGTCGTTCGGCCAGGGCGATGGCGTTCGGATGAGACATTCCGCCCAGAATGGAATGCTGAAGGACTGAGGCCTGTTTCTGTATCGCCTCGATGAGCCTGGGATGGCCGTGGCCGAGATTGACGCACCACCATGATGCGATGCCATCGAGCAGGGGACGCCCGCCGACCTCGTATAGATAGACCCCTCTGGCGCTCTCGATTATGGGGAACTGCGTCCGTTCAAAGCTGCTGATATCTGTGCAGGGATGCCACAGGTACTTGATATCGCGGTCGTGCAATTCGCCGTAGGCTGAGGTCATAGCGCCAGTTCCCTGTAGATGTTCTCCAAGCCTGTCATGTCCTGTTCGAAAGCGACCCAGGTCTGCTCATTCCTGGGATCCATCTTATCGAAATGCCTCACTGTGCCAAGAACGCGCACATCGCCGAAGCGGGCCACTGCCTTCGGATTGTCCTCTTCGATGAACCTGTCGTCCGGCTGATGCTGGTCAACGGAATCGAATACCACCCCGACAAGCTTCATCCCGGAGCTCCGCAAGGCGTGTATCGCCAGCAGTGTATGGCTTATGGCGCCCAGGCGGGATCGCGAGACCAGTACGACAGGGTAAGCCAGCGTCCTCATCAGATCGAGCATGGTGAGATCCTCGTTGAGGGGCGTCATCACCCCGCCGGCGCCTTCCACCACAACGACACTATGATTTTGCAGCAGCACCTCTGCGCATTCTTTTATTCTGCACGGGTCCGGATACCGCCCCGCCATCCTTCCGGCAAGATGCGGGCTGCAGGCAGGGGCGTACACGTATGGCGCCATCGCTTGCAGTTCGTCGCCGACCGGCTGGATGCCTGACGCCGAAAGGCTGAATTCCAGGTCCGGCGCAACCAGCCGGCCTCCCTGCATCTCGCCTCCGGTTTGCACCGGCTTCATGGGCACGGCGTCGACACCCCGCTTTCGCAGCCAGCGCACGATTCCAGCGGTCACCATCGTCTTGCCCGTACCAGTATCGCTTCCGGTGATAAAGAGTCCTCTGCTCATGTCAGACTACGCCTATTTCTTCTGCAGCTTCAGCAATGATTCCCGCCGCCCTCTCCAGTGCGCTGTCAGCCATGGTCAGAGTCACCGACAAACGTATCCTCGCGGTGCCGTCGGGCACGGTCGGCGGGCGCACTGCTCTGACCAGAAGGCCTTTCCCCCAGAGCAGTCCAGAGAGTCTCAAAGCTGCTTCATTGTCGCCCACCAGAACCGGCAGTATCTGCGATTCACATTGAGGCGCCTTCAGGCCGTACTCCGCCAGCAGCCGGCTGAACCCTTGAGATTTTGCGATCAGTGTCCTCCCCAATTCCGGGTTGGAAACCACAATCGACACGGCCTCCCGTCCGCCGCCCAGGCAGCCCGGAGGCAGGCCGGTCGAGAAGATGAAGCTGCGCGCTTTGTTTATCAATAACCTGCGTATCGTTTGCGAGCAGGCGACGAAGCCCCCATACCCTCCCAGTGCCTTGCTCAGCGTTCCGATGACAATCTGAGGGCTGACTTCGCTGCCGGCTGACCGGCACACGCCGCCGCCGCTGGCGCCCAGGACCCCAATGGCATGCGCTTCATCTATGACGAGCAGTGCGTCGTAAAGGTGGGCCAGACGGGACAAGTCCGACAACGGGGCCAAGTCCCCGTCCATGCTGAAAAGAGACTCGGAGACGATGATCCGCTTTCCGGTCGGCTTGCTTCTCTTGAGGAGCGTCTCCAGATGGTCCATGTCCTTGTGCCTGTATCGGTAGCAGCGAGCCCGGCTCAACCGAATACCATCGATCAGGCTGGCATGATTCAGCCAATCCGAGAATATCGCGTCTCCAGGCCCGCCGAGCGCAGAAAGGACCCCCAGATTGGTAAGGTAGCCGCTGCCGAACACGAGTGCGGCTTCTTTCCCCACCATGGCGGCCAGATCACGTTCGAGCAGCTCGTGAAGTTCCAGATTCCCGGCCATGAGACGCGAAGCAGTAGCCCCGCAGCCAAACTTCTCGACCGCCTCTTTGGCCGCGTCCTTGAGCCGCCGATCTCCGGCGAGTCCGAGATAGTCGTTGGAGGAGAAGTTCAGCATTCTCCTGCCCTCGACGGATATTTCCTCACCCGTTTCCGGCAGGGTGTGCAGGTCTCGCAGCAGGCCGCGGCTGGCCAGCGAGGCCAGGTCTTCTTCGAAAAAGGTATTCCAAGCAGTCATAGGGTGCAAAGTACTGTCCGGAAGCAGTGGGTCAGAGCGCCCAAACTGCGGCTAACCCTGGTTGTCCTCGATGGTGGACTCGAAGCCCAGATCGGCGATCATCTGGCAAACTTCGGCGACGGATGTTCCCGATGAAGTGAGATAGCCGCTCACGAAGATTGAATCCGCGGCGTAGAGCGCCAACGGTTTCAAGGCCCGCATGTGATACTCCCACCCGCCAGCGGCGCGCACCTCGCATTCCGGATTGACCAGCCTTGTCAGGCAAAGCACCTTCAGACATTTGCGCGGGGTCAATCCTGTGTCCAGCCCTTCAAAAGGAGTACCCTGAATCGGAATCAGGAAGTTGATGGGAATGGCCTGGGGCCTGATCTCCCTGAGGGTCAGCAGCATGTCAACGATGTCGTCGTCTGTTTCTCCTTGCCCCACGATGCCGCCGGAGCAGATCTCCAGACCCGCAGCCTTGCAGCGGGCTATCGTATCGAGCCGGTCCTGATAAGTGTGAGTAGTACATATCCGGCGGTAATGCCGGCGGCTGGTGTTGAGGTTGTGATTGACCCTGTCCAAGCCGGAGGCCTTGAGCTTCCTGGCCTGACTGTCCGTAACCAGGCCCAGGGTGGCGCAGAGGGGCAGTCCCGTTTCATCTTTTATCGCTCTTATAGTATCGGAGAGCTGGTCAATCTCTCTTTCAGATGGTCTGCTGCCGCTCGTAGATATGCAGAACCTGGTTGCTCTGATTTGCCGGGCCTTCCGTGCATCTGCCAGCAATGTATCCTTCGGTATCAGCGGGTATCTCGGTATTGCCGCCTTCGAGACACTCGACTGCGAGCAGTAATGGCAGTCTTCGGAACAGAGGCCGCTTTTGGCGTTCTTCAGCACCTGCACGTGAACGCGGTTGCCGAAATACTCCCGCCTCACTTTGTACGCTTCGTGGAGCAACAGCATCACGTCTTCATCGGGGCACCCCAGTAGCTGGATGCACCGGTCACGGGAAAGGCATTCCCCTCTGAGGGAGATGCCGGCCAGATCGTTGACAAGTGTGCCTGTGTGATTCATGCCCGATCAACTCTGCTTCGTTTCAGTCCTGCAACGAGGGGGCCGATGCCCCCGGTGGCAACCACGGTGACCAATTCTACGCCATGTTGCGCAGATTCTCAAGCGGAGGGCTTGGGGCGCCTCCGTAGCCTGCCTGGGGGTATCTCAGCCCGTATTCCTTGAGGGTCAACGGCGTAGTCCTTGCCGTGCAAGACGCAGTCAGCGACTGCGACAGTGAGCACCGTATCATCTGTGCAGGTACATCGCGGGGTGAAGAGCTCGAAATCGGGCGACTTCGTGGGACGCCACTCGTATGCGGAGCCGATAATGTCACCGGCGATGGCGCCAATCATGGCCTTTCTCCCTCCTACTGAGGCATGCGCAAGTGGGCGCGGACCTGAAAGTCCGGCAGTTCTTACTACCGGGAACATACCGGCGAAAGAAGCCATGCCGTTTGCCAGGCCGTTGGCGCCTCGTTGACCTGTCACGCGGCTGATGACCGGATCGGGAAGATAGCGGAAGCCATTGAGCTTGGCCTCAGGTGGCTGGGGGAATATCGGCCATCATCAGCGTCAAGGACGGGGTGGAGAAGGTCAGGAAACAGCGCCGCCGCCAGTACTGGCGGCGGCGGCTTGGACGCGGGTATTCGAGTCGTCAGTTCCGAAGGAACGACTGCCCCAAATGCTCAGCAACTAATTCAAGGCTGACCATGGCTCTTAGCGGAAGGAACTCGCCCTTAGACTGCTACAAATGGCTTCCAAAGTTCAGCCCCACCACAACCAGGTCGAGGATGTTCACGATCCCATCCTGGTTCAGGTCTGCATCGGCGTTCCGGTTCGGGGATGTGGGAACGGAGCCAAATGCGGCGGCCACTGCCACCAGGTCCAGTACGTCCACGACGCCGTCGTTGTTTACATCTCCTGGCAATCGGACACCGGCTATCACCGTGACCGAGGCGGTTCCGCTGACCGTGCCGGAGGTGGCTACCACCACGTTCGGGTAGCTTCCGGCCACCGTGCCTGCGGTGAACGCGCCAGTTGAGGCGTTGATGGCGCCTGCGGTGGCGTTACCGACGCTCCAGACAATGGTATCGCCGCTTCGGGCGTTGTTGTACTGGTCAAAAGTGGCGGCGGTGAAGGTCTGAGCGCCGCCCACGGTCAGCGACGGGCTGGCCGGACTGACCACGGTGTGATGCAGCGGGCCCGGCGTCACGATAACCGATGCATTGCCGGTAATCGCTCCCGAGGTAGCCACAATCACATTAGAGTAGCTGCCGGCCTCGGTTCCCGCCGTGAAGACGCCCGTTGTGGCGTTGATGGAGCCGGCAGCCGCGCCGGTGAGACTCCATGCGAAGGTCAACCCGGCAACGGGGTCGTCATACGCATCATAGCCCTGGGCAGTGAATGTTTCGCTGCCACCTACGACGAGCGATGGACTGGCAGGACTCACTACGATGTGGTGGAGTTGGCCCGGTGGTGGCGTAACGTTCACCACTCCAGGCACGGTCGTGTTGGTGATCGCCGCTGATGCAGAATTGGTCAGGGTCGTCACCGCTATGGAGAAGTTGCTGGCGCCTACGGCTACTCCCTGGACATTGAGGCTGGCCAGCGTGACGTTACCCGTTGGGAAACCGCCGGCCACAGTCTGGCTGAGAGCTACCGTTCCTGCCGTGTTGTCTATCGTTGACGTGGGACTGCCGAAGGGCGCCGGCCCGCCTGTCACGCTGTTCACAGTGATCTTCGTTTTGTCAAAGGAGATGGTGATGTTGTAAGCCGCCAGGGACTGGCTGACCAGGCCCAGCACTGACACAGGGATGCTTATGGCAGAACCCACCACCACCACTGAACCTGAGCCTGCCGCGATCACCGGCGTGTTGACCGTGGCGACGCCAGGAGTAACCACGTGGCCCATTGCAGCGCCTGCCGCATCAGTGAGCGTGTTGCCAGTGATTCCCAGAGGACTGGCGCCGTTGCCGATGCCACGGAGATTCAGCCTGGCCAGGACGATGGTGCCCGATGGCGTGGCGCCGGACTGCGAAGCAGCAAGGGTAACCGTCCCCGCCGTGTTGTCGATGATCTTGGTGATGGGAGAGCCGAAGGGAGCGTCCCCGTCGCCGACGCTTTCAACCGTTACTACTGCAGGGTTGAAATGGACCACCATGGAATAGGACCCCAGCCCAACTGCCGGCACGTTCTGCAGTGTGACGGTGGCGTTGACGCTCGTGTCGGTATTGAGGTTGACCGTGTCGGTCGTCAAGGCCGCAGCAGTTAGACCACCACGTACCTGATAAACATAGCGGCCCATTTGGCCATCGTTGAAGCTGTGCTGTGAGAGTCCTGTCGCAGGATTGCTGTCCAGGAACGCTCCGTTTACCCCTGAACCAGGGAGCTCGAAGGCGGCGGCTGAGCCATTGGAATACCCGGCGCGAGCGGAGGAGCCGCCAAGGCCATTCGAGCCACTGCCGCTGGCCGTTCCCGCCTCCCATTGGATCTGGTCATAGTTGAACTCGATGTCAAAATCGCCGGCCCCGACATCGGACCTTTCGATCAACAGAAGCTGGAAATGGTTCCGGTTGGTATGTGACGCGGAACTCTGGTAGTAGTCCACATCCCGCCAGGTTGCCCCGAAAGCCGGCCGTTCGTTGACGGTCCCCGTGCCGTATCGGGTGGGCTGACCGGCACTACGAGTGTCTACGTCGGCAAAAAACGGCGCTATGATTACGGTTCCGGTGGTAACGATGTTGAACGGAGTGAAGGTCCCCATGGGACCGCTGAAGGTGACGTTGCCGTTATTGTTGACATACAACTGCGTGTATGTGGCGCCAAAGAAGTTGATGGGGAAGCCGATATTAACCAGACCCGTGGACCCATCGTCGTTGGGGTTCAAATCAGTGGTCTCGAATCCCGATCGCATGGCGCCTGGCCCAACACTCTGGATGAACGATTGAGCCTTCCCGTCTGCCGTCGACTTGGTCGCGGGTACGCTGGTATCAGGAGCAACCTTGAGCGGGGATGGCGTCTCAATCGGCGTCGGGGTGGGTGTGAACGGAGGGCCGGCAGATGCTTTTTGCCCTACTCCCATGGATGATGGCGCGGAAAGCGCCTGGGATATGGCAAGTACCACGAATACGGCGAGCAGTACTTGCAGAAAACGGCTTTTCATCTGGCCCTCCATAGAACACCACTTGATGTCGTTTTGTGCTTTCAGGGTAACAATTCTAACCGCTACACAGAGGGCTGTCAAGCAAAGTGGCAACCTCCTTCTTTTCATCGAGCCCTCCATAGAACACCACTTGATTCATGCTGGCGACTGTGTACCACCAGAAAGTGTACTACATGCACAATTCGGAAAGGTTAAATTTTGGTGTAAAAATGGTTAATAGTTGGTTAAGAAAGAACGGAGTAGAGGGTCTGGTGGCCGGGTCGACCGCTCGCCTCCATCGGGACCCACCGGACTTAGTAGATACCCACGGGCATAGCCCGTGGCACTTTACAGTCAAGCTTCGCTTGAGCCCTTCGGGCATCACGCATTCACCCACGGGCATAGCCCGTGGAACCCTGCCCTTCGGGTTCATTGGTGCTGGTTACAGGGTTGCTTCGGGCGCCCTATCAGCGCACGCAGGGCGCTTCTTGGTTCCTTAGACTACGGGCTGTATGCCCAAACCTGGCCACTTGTTGCCGTCTTTCCGGCTCGACGGTCATTGTTTCGGCTTGAGTTCTCTGCCTGCACTGAATGCTTTGGCTATCACATCCCCGAGGGCATGGTATTGAGCGGCAGGCATTGGAGTGTAGGCGAAAGGCCTGACCTTGTTTACATCCGGCTTACCGTCAGTCAGGCAGCTTTCCGAAACATGGGTCTGCTTGATTCTCCCGATGACGAGCGCATGGCTGCCCAGATTCAGGATGTGGACAACCTCGCACTCCAGGTTGACGGGACACTGTTCGATAAGCGGTGCATTGTTGAGTTCCCCATAGAATACCCTGAACCCGCAGATCTCTGCCTTGTCGTCCTTCCGGCCCGATGCTATGCCACAGTAGTCCGTCTCTTTGACCAGGTCAGTCGAAGGTACGTTTACCGAAAAGGTCATGTTCTGTCTAATGCCCCGGATAGTGTGCCGCTGATGCCTTATCGCTACCGAAATCATGGGTGGTTCGCTGTTGGCAATCCCTGCCCAGGCAACGGTCATGAAATTGGCCTCGTCATCGACATTAGCCCCCATCAGCAGCGCGGGCATTGGGTACACCAGTGTTTGTGGACCCATCTGAATCTTGCCCAT
>JAUSJJ010000071.1 GCA_030647705.1 Dehalococcoidia bacterium | reverse complement strand
GCTGAGTTGGGGCTGTCCCATACTTCCAGTTTGCACTCCAGGTTCAGAGGCACATCCCCGAAGGTGCGTCCTTCCATGCGGATGTGGCAGAATTTCCTGTCCAGCAGCCATGGCACATAGTCGCTCGGGCCGACGTGCACGTCTTCAGGCGGCAGCTTGTAGTCGAGCTGCGAGGTCACGGCGTTTGTCTTCGATATCTTCTTGGACTCCAGCCTTTCGCGTTCCAGCATATTGAGGAAGTCCGTGTTGCCGCCGAAGTTGAGCTGGTAGGTGCGTTCCAGCTTGACGCCGCGTTCACGGAACAGGCGGGTCAGCACGCGGTGTACAATGGTGGCGCCCACCTGAGACTTGATGTCATCTCCGATGACGGGCAGGCCGCGGTCCTCGAATCTCTTCTGCCAGTACTTCTCCCTGGCGATGAACACTGGAATGCAGTTTACCAGACCGCATCCGGCCGCGAGGATTTGCTCCACATACCACTTGGTGGCTTCCTCGCTGCCCACAGGCAAGTAGTTCAGCACCACGTGGGTGTTGGTCTCTTTGAGGATGCCGACGATGTCCGCGGTGGGCCCCGGCGCTTTCTCAATGACCTTGGACAGGTACTTGCCCAGTCCGTCGTGGGTCATGCCCCGGTGCACCTTGACTCCTGAGGTGGGCACGTCGCAGAACTTGAACGTGTTGTTGGGCTTGGTGTAGATGGCCTCCGAGAGGTCCCTGCCTACCTTGTTCTTGTCGATATCGAAGGCGGCTACGAAGTTGATGTCTCGGATGTGATAGCCGCCAAGGTTGACATGCATCAGTCCTGGAACGAAATCGCCTTCAGTGGCATTCTGGTAGAAAGACACGCCTTGAACCAGCGAGGATGCGCAGTTTCCTACCCCAATAATGGCAACGTTGACTTTCCCCAAGGTCGATGATACTCCTTTCTGTTGAGCGCCCGAGCTTGCAGATACAGAGGCCGCGCTCTCGGGTACACGGCGTCGCCTGGCTCTAGGGCCGGAGGATGTGGACATCTTGTGTCAGGACACCCGCCAGAAGGGAATCGTCCCGCCGGCGCCCTTGTCTTCCTCCTCTTCGAGCTTGGGCATGTAGCGCCTCGCATTCACCAGTAGAATGGGGGTGGTGGCCCCTTCTACCACTTTGCTGGCCACACCGCCATGCGTCCACGGACCGAGGCCAGAGCGTCCGATAGTTGACATAAGAATCACATCAATGTTGTTCTGGCTAGCATAGTCGATGATCTGGCGGGCCGGGACGCCGAACAGGACTTGCGTCCTGGTTTTCCAGCGGCCTTGCTTCTTCAGCGGCTTCTCGATTTCCTCGACGTAGGCCCGCGCTGCCAGCTCAGAGCGGGACATAATATAGTCTTTATAACCTTTCCATTGTGACGAATTCTCGTCCACGTCGGGGGGAGCCGTTGGCGGCTCAACCACCCTCACCAGATCGATGTCTAGTTCCGGCGCCCAGGACACCTCGTCCATCACCCTGAACACGCATTCAGCCACCTGGGAGCCGTCCAGACAAATCATGATCCGTTTCCCTTGCCACGGCTTCACCTTCTTTGGCTCCGGCGCCTTGACCAGAAACACGGGGCACTCGGCCCCGCGCAGTATCTTGTCCGCGACGCTGCCCATCACCCAGCGAGTGACTCCGGATAGCCCACGGCTGGCCATGGCTATCAGGACTGCCTCGTTGTCCACCGCGTAGTCGACGATCTGATCGGCGGCCCTGCCGAAAAGAACTTCTTGCTTCGCCGAGCCTTCGTCGAGCTTGAGCCTGCCGGCCACCTCCGCCAGATAGGAGCGAAGCGGATGTTCCAGTTTCTCCGCACCCGGCTCCGCTACGGTGACCAGATCGACCTCCGCTTTCAGCCCTGAGGCAATCACCTGTACGTAGGGGAGAACTCGCTCAGCCAGGTCGGAAGTATCGAGAGGAACCACTATTCGCTTTTCCATGGCGTCCACTCCTCCCACCAGGATCTCTCAAACGGCGTGTGCCTCTTGTCTCGGAGCCGCGGGCGTGCTATGCTCCTCAGTGGGCAAGAGCACGCGCTTTCGGCAACGGACGTCCGGTCGGGACGCCCAGACTGACAAGCTAAAACCGTCGACCGCTGGCATGTCTTGTGCATCTTACTCTAAAACCGTGTTTTCTTCAAGAGAGGCGCCTGGCGACGGGGCCGGCCCATCATCAAAACAGTAGCCAGGACTCGTGACCGTGCCTGGTTGTATGGAGACTGACCGTGTCGAGAGGTAAGTCAATGCTGTGCGATTTTCACGCTCACACTCTTCTTAGCGACGGCGTCCTGTCCCCCACCGAATTGGTGCGACGGGCTGTGGTCAGCGGATACCGCGCGATCGGCTTGACCGACCATGTGGCCGCGGGGTATCTATCGCGGCTGATCAACGAAATCAGGTCGGACTGCGCCCTGGTGGCGGCTTCCTGGCAAATCGATGCGTTCCCCGGTGTCGAACTCACACACGTCCCCGCCGACGCCATCGCCGAGGTGGCAAGAAAGGCCAAGGAGCAAGGGGCGGTGTTGGTTGTAGTTCACGGCGAGACTATCGCGGAGCCGGTTGAACCAGGCACGAACATGGCAGCGGTACGCTGCCCCCACGTCGATGTGCTGGCACATCCAGGTTTGCTCACTCTGGAAGAAGCCAGGCTGGCAGCCGCAAATGGCGTCTTCCTGGAGCTGAGCGCGCGCAAAGGCCACTGCCTTACCAATGGCCACGTGGTCAAGATGGCCCGCCTCGCTTCGGCCAAGCTTATCGTTAACTCGGATGCTCACAGCGAGGAAGACCTGCTGACCACGGACCTGGCGCAAAACATAGCCGCGGGCGCCGGCTTGGAGCCCGGCGAGATCAAGCAGGTGCTTGACCTCAACCCTCGTCTCCTCATAGATAGATTGAAACAGAGAATGTCGGCACGCCCCGTGTAGTCTCGCCTGCGAACCGGGGAACGATTGCGTGAAGCTCTCGTCCCCTTATGCCTTGCCGATGCGGAAGAGCTTGGTGCCACAGATGGGACAGACGCCTTGAGTGGCTGCTTTGCCGTTCTTCAGGGTCACCTGCTTCGGGTTCTTGATGTCCCTCTTGGTGCGGCACTTGAAGCAATAAGCCTGCATTGCTTTCACCCCCTTTCTCAGATTGATCTATATACAATCTACACCAGATGTCAAGTAGCTGCGAAGGCGGTCTGCGGCCGTCAACCCGTTTCCACGGGGAAGACCCTGTCTGGGTGCCATACTTCGGCCTCTGGCTGAAATCGCAACAGGCTTATCAGCCCGCCGGCCAGCGAGTAGGCGCGGCACCATGTGCCGGGTTCTCCGGGCGGAACGGCCTGGCGGTCGAGGGGCCGGCCAGTCCTGATGGCCTGTTCGGTCGACTGCCCTACGATCACCGCGGTGAAGTCCAACACGGCTTCGTCGACGGGATACAGCAATTCGCGCCAGCATTCCAGGCGGACGGCTTCCTCCAGATCGGCGGGGCTGATGGCGTCCTCCAGAGTGAGAAAGGCGCTGCGCAGTCTTGCCAGGCTGGTGAGGTGGGCGCCGCATCCAAGCTTGTCTCCCAGGTCCATGGCCAGCGACCTGACGTAGGTGCCCTTGCTGCAGTCCAACTCTACAGTTGCCGATGGGGGTTGCCAACTGAGCAGGTCTAGGCTCCAGATGTGGGCGGTGCGGGCTGCGCGGGGCACCGAAAGGCCTTGGCGGGCGAGCCGGTACAGAGGTTCGCCTTTGTGCTTGAGTGCGCTGTACATGGGCGGGATCTGCTGAATGGACCCTTTGAACGTTGCCAGGGCCGCCTCCAGAGTTTCTGCGCTGACAGCCGAACAGTCGCCCTCGGAAACCACTGCGCCTTCAGAGTCGCCGGTGTCGGTGGAGACGCCCAGCCGTATGGTCGCGCGGTATCGCTTGGGCTGCAGCGAGATGAACTCCATCATTCGGGTGCCCTGGCCGAGCAGAATGGGGAGTACCCCCGAAGCCAGAGGGTCGAGGGTGCCTGCGTGTCCTACCCGCCGCTCGCCGGTCAGCCGGCGTACCAGAGAGACCATGGCGAAGGAAGTCACGCCCTGGGGTTTGTTGAGGTTCAGAATGCCGCTACTACCCATAGAGAAAGCGTTGCTCGGGGTGTTCCCTGCTCCTGGAGTATTGGACCTTGCCCGCGGGCCTTGCGGCTCGACTGCGGAAAGAGCGTGAGCTATTTGTCCTGGGTTGCCTGAGAGTCCGTGTTCGAAGCCTTGGGTGTCGTGTCTGACCGGATTTGTCGCATCAGATCGAGCAGATGGCTGCCGTGTTCGATGGACGTATCGTTCTCGAAGCTCAGTTCAGGGATGTAGCGGATCTTGATCCGATCGAAGAGGCTCCTGCGCAGGAACCCTGCTGCCGATCGAAGGCCGTCCAGGACTTCCTTCTTTTCCTGCTCACTGCCCATGATGCTGACATAGACTTTGGCGTGGCGCAGGTCTTTGGAGCAGATTACTTCAGTAATGGTGACGAAGCTGCTCAGGCGAGGGTCTTTGACTTCCCGTTTCAGGATTTCGCTGATCTCGGCTCTGAGCGCCTCGTTGAGCCGTTCGGTGCGCCGGGTCACGCCGTGCTCCCGGCCGAACGTTTCTCCCTGTGGAAGGCCTCCACGATATCACCGACCTGGAAATCGTTGAACTTGTCCATGCCAAGTCCGCATTCGAAACCAGCGCGCATCTCTTTGACATCTTCCTTGAAATGCTTCAGGCTGGTAACGGACGACTCGGCAACGGGCGCGCCGCCGCGCAGCACCCTGGCCAAGCCTCCCCGGCGCAATGCGCCGTCATTGACACTAACACCCGCGATCTTCCCTCTTTTGCCCATGGAGAAGACCTGTCTGATCTCAGCGTGACCGTCAACGACATCCACGAGCTTGGGCTCCAACAGTCCAGCCAGTGCTTTTCTCACATCCTCTATCAGGTCGTAGATGATGGTGTAGACGCGGATGTCCACGCCTTCAGCCTCTGCCAGTTTGCGGGCTCCGGGATCAGGGCGTGTGTTGAAGCCGATGATGATCGCCCTGGAGGCTACCGCCAGATTGACGTCGGTCTCACTGACGTTGCCGCTGCCGGAATGGATTACCCTGACCGCAGCCTCTTCGGTCTTGAGCCGTTCCAGGGAGTCCTTGATTGGCTCGATGCTGCCCTGGACGTCGGTCTTGAGGATAATGCCAAGCTCCTTGACCTGTCCGGCTCTGATCTGGCTGGACAGCTCATCCAGCGAGAAGGCCCGTCCGGCAACCGCGTGGCCGGACAGCGCCTCTTTTCTTCTTTTATCCACCAGAGAGCGGGCTTCCTTGTCATCTGCGGTGGCCAAGAAGCGCTCCCCGACGGCCGGCACGGTGGGCAGCCCCATGACCTCAACCGGCGTGGAAGGTCCGGCACTCTTGAGCCGCTGGCCCTTGTCATTGAACATGGCCTTGACCTTGCCCCAGCTCTCTCCGACAACGATCCTGTCGCTCAGTTTCAAGGTACCGTTCTTGACAAGGACGGTGGCGATCGGCCCTTTGCTGCTGTCTAGTTCAGCTTCGATGACTATGCCCTCGGCGTGGTGGTTGGGGTCAGACTTAAGGTCGGCCAGCTCAGCGACCACCAGGAGGTTCTCCAGCAGTTCCTGGATGCCCTGTTTCTTCTTGGCCGAAACCGGGACCAGTATCACATCGCCGCCCCACTCTTCCAGGACAAGGCCATGCTCTCCGAGCTGTTGTTTGATCTTATCGGGGTTGGCGGTAGGCTTATCGATCTTGTTCATGGCCACGATGATCGGAACGCCGGCCGCACGCGCGTGGTCGATGGCCTCGATGGTCTGGGGCATTACCCCGTCGTCGGCGGCTACTACCAGGATGGCAATATCGGTAGCCTGGGCGCCTCGCGCCCGCATCGCGGTGAAGGCCTCGTGGCCGGGCGTGTCTAGGAAGGTTATCTTCTGCCCCTTGACCTCGACTTGATACGCGCCAATGTGCTGGGTAATGCCGCCCGCCTCGGTGTCGGTGACTTTGCTCTGGCGAATGGCGTCGAGGAGGCTGGTTTTGCCGTGGTCCACATGTCCCATGATCGTGACCACAGGCGGGCGAAGTACCTGACCGGGCGCTGCCTTCGCCAGGGCAGGCGCCGCCTCGGCAGACTCTGCCACCGCCTCTTTCGCCGCCTTGGGCTCCGGCTCAGGTTCGAATCCGAGATCAGTGGCAACCGCTGCCGCTGCGTCGTAATTGACGACCCGGTTGATGCTGGCGATCACGCCATGTCGCATCAGATGTTTTATTACTTCGACGCCGCTGGTACCCAAAAGGTTACCGAGCTGCTGGACGGTGATAGCACGCGGAACGGTAACGTTGGGTCGGGCGAGCGCCTCCGTTTGGGTTTCCGCGGGCGGAGGAGGCGTGACCGGTGCTGCGGACCTGGGACTGGCCCTGCCCCTGCTAGGTCTGCTGGGTCTACTGGGCCTACCTCTCCTACCTGTGCTTGCTGGCATTTGCCCTCCTTCCCTGGGAAACAAGAGACGCGCTCTGCATCGATTGGCGCGAGACCGCGTGGCGTCAGTCTTGCTTCAACTTGCCGCTGTCAGCTTCTGCCAGCGATTTCCCATATTTTGACAGGCTTTCCCGTTCCTCGGGGTTGAGCCGGTCCTTCAGAACATGTTCCAATCGGCCTTTCTTGAGGCCCGATTCCCAACAAGCGGCCGACTTGCAAAAGTAGGCCCCACGGCCAAGTTTCTTGCCCTGAAGGTCTATCTCGACTGTCTTCGCGGGTGAGCACACCACTCGTACCAGATCTGCCTTGGCGCGCTTGGCGCCACAGGCGACGCAAGAGCGTTCCGGCACGTGTCTAACCCGGGGCGCCCGTTTCTCAGTGGGATCGTCTCCGGGGCTTATCATCTTCATTGCTTGGAACCCTTGAGGTACTCGTAGTCCTCAAGTTGTTCCTCGACCTCAGCCATCCAGGGCTTTCGCCCCTTCTTCTCTTTGGCCGCGGCCTTTGCCTTCTCGCGTTCTTCCTCGCCCGGCTTGCCTGTCTTGCGCTTCTTTTCTTTCTTGGGATTGACTTCGACACGCGGCGGCAAGGCCAGGTCCTCGGCAAAGCGTATCTTCGGCGCCGGGGGCGCCGTCTCAACGGGAGCGCGTTTCTCCGCAACCGGTTGGGGCGTCGGGGCGGGGACGGCTTCAACCTTCGCCGCTGCCGGCTCGGCGGCTTCAGCGACCGGCTGTGGCATGACTTCTGCGGCCACAGCAGCAACCTTCTCAGCTTCTGCAACTGCGGCTGCAGGAGCCTCGGCCGGGGCCGCGGCCTCCACAGGAGGCGCAGCAGCAGCGGCCTGCGCGGCGCGTTCCGCCTCTCTGGCGGCCTTCTCAGCTTCTGCCTCTGAGGCGCTCTTGATATCGATCTTCCAGCCGGTCAGCTTGGCAGCCAGGCGAGCGTTCTGGCCCTCCTTGCCGATGGCCAGCGAGAGCTGACGGTCGGGAACGACAACTGTGGCGGCCTGGCCTTGACCAAGTTCCGCGCTAAGTACCTGAGCCGGGCTCAGGGCGTTGCTGATGAACGCGGCGGTTTCAGGGTGCCATTGGACGATATCGATCCGCTCTCCGTTCAACTCATTGACGATGTTCTGGATGCGGACTCCCCTGAGCCCCACGCATGAGCCGACGGGATCGATGCCTTGCTGTTTGGCGGCGACCGCCACCTTGCTGCGGCTGCCGGCTTCACGGGCAATCGATTTTATCTCGACGGTCCCTTCCTGTACCTCGGGTATCTCCAGCTCGAGCAGCCTGGCCAGCAGGTCTCGGTGGCTGCGAGACACGATGAGCCGCGGCCACTTGCTGGTGCGGCTGACCTCCATCAGGTAGACCTTGATCCTTTGGCCGATGCGATAGCGTTCTCCCCGGACTTGTTCAGTGCCGGGTAGTATTGCCTCCGCCTTGCCCAGATCGACTGTGATCTGCTTGGGGTCCATCCTCTGCACTATGCCACTGACGATAGTGCCTTCTTTGCCCGCAAACTCCTCGAACACGAGCTCACGCTCGGCCTCACGGAGACGTTGCAGTACCACCTGCTTGGCAGTCTGCGCGGCGATGCGGCCGGCGTGCTTTGGAGTAATCTCCTCAGTCACCACCTCGTCGCCCAGCTTGGCTTCTTTGTTCAGCTTGAGCGCCTGTTCCAGAGAGAGTTCTTTCTTGGGATCAGTGGGGGTTTCCACCACCGTCTTCAGCCGGTAGATCTTCACCTCGCCGGTGGCGGGATGGATCTTAACAGAGATGTTCTCGTCCGCGAAGCTGTCTTTCTTGTAGGCGGAAACCAGGGCAGACTCCACTACCCTGAAAACCACCTCTTTGGGCAGGTTCTTCTCCGCCGATAGCTGAGTTATGGCGAGCAAGAAATCGCTCTTCATGCTCCAAGCAGCCTCCTAAACAACCACTGCAACAAAAAAGTGGGCGAACCACCCACTTCAAAAAAACGAGAGATATTTGATACGTTTATATTGTAGCACCGTTTGTGCAACGATGCAACCGTAGTAGCTGAGTACGGCTTAAGCGCAGGTACCTGGCCTGACAAGCTGGAATGTTTCCCGTCGCTCCAGGCGCCGACAACACAGCGCATCGGCATTGTTGCGACACCTGTCGTGGCCGCGTCGAGGGTGTGGTATCATGTTGTAGGCTCTTGTCGAGCCGGAACGCGACCGTCCGCACGGGACTGAAGGTCGCCTGGAGGAGAAGATGACGCAAGCGGCAAAAGGCGACAAGCTTGAGATCGAGCGGCTGGAGATGGGGCCCTACGGCACCAACGCCTACGTACTGGTGTGCGGCGCAACCAGGGATAGCATCCTGATCGACGCTCCGGCTGACCCGGGCAGGCTTGTAGCCTTGCTGGAAAAGACCCATCCGAAGCAAATACTGATAACGCATAGCCACATGGACCACACCGGCGCTCTGGCGGAGTTACGGTCTCTCCTGAAAGTACCCGTGGCTGCTCATCATCTGGATGCCGGCAGCTTGCCCCTTGCGCCGGATGTCTTATTGGCGGACGGCGACGCGGTGACGTTCGGCAGGGTGAGCCTCAAGGTGCTGCATACTCCCGGTCATACGCCCGGCAGCCTCTGCTTCCTGACCGGCAAACACCTGCTCTGCGGCGATACCATTTTCCCCGGAGGCCCGGGAAAATCGAACTCCCCGGCGGACCTGAGGAGAATAATAGACTCCATAGGACGGAAGATACTGGTGCTGCCGGACGATACGCTCCTCTATCCGGGACACGGCGCGTCAACTGTCCTGGGAACAGAGAGGCCGCAAATTGCGGCTTTCTCCTCAAGACCCCACGCTCCAGGCCTTTGCGGAGACGTGCTCTGGCTCTCCTCCTAGTGCCTGGAGGCGGCTTCCGCAACGAGGCCGCCGGCTCGCTTACAGCCAGACTTCTTCCCGGTGGAACGCCTCGGCAACATTGAACTTCTCGCCCTTAGCCAGGAGCTTTGCCCGGTTGCGTACCCACTTCTCCGTGTCAGCATTGAGGGTCTCGCCTACCTGGGTCTTGTGACAGCTCAAGGCTGCCAGTTTCGTTTCGAACGTTTCCGTGATATCGGAGCGATAGTTTACGTCTTCTTCCGGGGAGCCCCAGAGGAGGACCTCCTTGACTTTGTGAGGCTCCAGCCCTTCCTCCGCCAGGTCGGGGTAGGCCAGGAGGTCGCGGGCGTATGGGTAGATGGCGTCGAGCGCGACCTGGCCGGCGATGCGGTGGTCGCGATGCCAGAGGTAGCGCCTATAGGGGTCGGAGGTAGCCACGGTGTTCGGCCTGAAGATCCGTATTTGACGTACCAGCGCTTTGCGGAACTCCGGGGTGTCTTCCAATCCCTGGTCGGGATAGTGGAGAAAGACCACCTCCCGGACGCCCAGCACCCGGGCTGCGGCCATCTGCTCCTTCTCACGGATTCTAGCCAGATCCCCCGGCTTCATATTGGGGTCGCTGGTGCCCTTATCACCGTTGGTGCAAACCACGTACACCACGATCTTGCCTTGTTTCACCCACTTGGCCACGGTCCCTGCGATGGCGAACTCCGCGTCGTCAGGATGGGCAATGATTGCCATTACGTCTGCTCGTATAGCCGCCATAAGCGGTCCTCCATGATTCCGGACAATTCCGCCGTATTCAGTCGCCCCGAATTGCTGTGGGCGTTCACTACCCATTCAGGATGATTTCGCACGAGGATATGGGTACTTCCTTGCCGCCCAGATGGTACTTGTATTCTTCGTCGCCCTTCAGGAAGTTGAACCTTCTCTTCTTCTGCTCGATGCAGGCCCTGATGCAGTACGCCTTGGAGATCAGCCCGACGCTGAGCGATCTGTACCGGGCATCGAAGCCGCTGTTGTACAGGTACATCTCGTCGTTGTAGTCGAAGCACATGACGGCGGCAACCATCAGCTTGTCCAACTCCAGCACGCCGAGCCTCAGCACCTGTGCCTCAGCGGAAGCCCTGGCCAGCGCCCTGAAGAAGGCCTCCATGTCTGGGGTCAGGAACGTTGCTTTGTCTGTCCGGCTCTCACGGAACTGGGTCAGAAAGGCGTCAAAGGCACTCCCCGCGGCCTCATCACCCTGGAGCAGGCGGTAATTGATGGCCCCGGCGGCCGCGAGCTTCCTCAACTTGCGCGTCAATTCGTGGCGCTGCTTACCGGTGAGGCCGTCGAGGTATTCCTCCCACGTCCCCGGCAGGTCCGATTCCAGTGAAACGTCTTCTTGCTTGCAGGACACCTGGTATCCCCGGCTGCGCGCCATGTCCGTCAGGACGGACATGACCGTCGAGTCCGGCCTCAGCGGTCTCAGGTCAAGGCGCCTGATTCCCTCCTGGCCCAAATGCCGGAGCAGCGTATCGAAGAAATCGTGTTTATTGTCCTGAGCCACGATGAAGTCCTGGTAGTCGCAGACGTCGCTGTTGCCCGCGAAGCAGACTGTATTGTCTCTCCGCAACAGCGGGGCAATGCCGATGATGCTACCTCCGTCCCTGACGGCCAGCAAATGGGGGTTTTCCCCTGAGCCGAAACTGCGGCACCATACTTTCAGCCACCAGGGCAGCACGAAAAGCTCGCACTGCAGGCGCTGACGCCACTCAGGCCATGATGAAGCCAGTCCCTCGATGGTTTCCGGGGTCACGGTGTAACTATGCATCTAACTCAGTCTAGCATCCCGGTTTGGGGGAATCAACACGTGC
>JAUSJJ010000069.1 GCA_030647705.1 Dehalococcoidia bacterium | reverse complement strand
TTCGGTCGCCAATTCCCACGCGAACAGTCTCCTCGGGCCTGTGCGGGTTCGAGCGGGGCCGCGCAGGATAGCCCGACCTCATCTGCCGCTTTCATGCCCCGTTCCGAACTTGCCCCTACATATTATAACGGGTCTGGCAAGGGGGCCCGTTCGGACAGGTTTGGCGAAACGTTTTAGCGCCTCTCTCCATCTCTGCGAATGGAGGGGGCATTGTGGCGGCGCCAAGTGACGGCTTCTTGGGTTTCTGGCGATCCTCGGGCGCATGATCCGTGGATTCCCACCCACGGCTGAAGCCGTGGGCATGGCATCGCAGCCCGCCACAGGCGGATGCCCCAGGCTTCAGCCTGGGGTGTGGAAAGGACCTCTGGGGTAAAGGCCCATCCGATTACGAACATCTTGGAGCTGTGCAAAGAATCCACGGATTACGGTGGGCGCATGGCCCTTGACAGACGGTACCTGTGCCCTTATGATATATAGTCAGGTTAAGGTTTTCGCACATCTCCCTCGTGGCTGCTAAATGCAATTCGCTGTTTCACCTCAGGTCGTTGGACATTTTCCCGTTGGAGTTCTGCGTCCCTCTATGTGTGAGGGTTCTCAGGCGGAGAGCCGATTACTGATCGATGGCTAAGTTCATTTTCGTCACCGGCGGCGTAGTAAGTTCTGTGGGCAAAGGAATCACCGTCGCTTCGGTGGGACGAATCCTCAAAAGCCGCGGTCTTTCCGTCTCCGTTCAGAAGCTCGATCCCTATCTCAACGTCGACCCCGGTACGATGTCGCCGTACCAGCATGGCGAGGTGTTTGTTACTGAAGACGGGGCCGAGACCGACCTTGACCTGGGGCACTACGAGCGCTTCATAGACATCAACCTGACCTCTGCCTCCAGTGTCACCGCAGGCCAGATTTACAACTCGGTGCTTTCCAAGGAGAGGCAAGGCGACTTCCTGGGTGGCACTATTCAGGTGGTGCCGCACGTTACCAACGAAATAAAGAACCGCATTCACGAGGTGGCCAGGCGCAGCGGCGCCGATGTGGTGATAGTGGAGGTGGGCGGCACCGTCGGAGACATCGAGGGGCTGCCCTTCCTGGAAGCTATTCGCCAGATGCGCAAGGACATGGGCCCGGGCAATGTGTTCTATATCCACGTTACGCTGCTGCCATACGTCTCGTCTACCGGCGAGCTCAAGACCAAGCCTACCCAGCACAGCGTCAAGGAGCTGCGCGGCATAGGCGTGCTGCCGGACGCCATCGTGCTCAGGAGCGACTACCCGGTGGCGGAAGACATCAAGGAGAAGGTGGCCCTGTTCTGCGATGTGGAGAAGAAGGCCGTGGTGCCCCTGCTCACCATGCCGATCATCTACGAGGTGCCCATCGTGCTGGAAGAGGCCGGGCTGGGCGACCTGATCGCCGAGCATTTGAGCTTCCCCAAGGCCAAGCGGGACCTCACCGCATGGAGGAAGCTTGTCGAGCGGATCAAAGAGCCCAAGGAGAAGGTCCGCATCGCCATCGTGGGCAAGTATGTGGAGTTGAAGGATTCGTATATTTCGGTCAGGGAGGCCCTGCGACACGCGGCGCTTCACCACAATCGTGACCTCGACCTGGTCTGGGTGCAGGCTGAGGACCTGGAGAAAGACGGGGACGAATCGGTACTGTCCACGGTGCATGGCATCGTGGTGCCGGGTGGATTCGGCAATCGGGGGATAGAGGGGATGATCAGGGCGGCTCGCTTCGCTCGTGAGCGCAAGGTGCCGTATCTGGGCTTGTGCCTGGGCCTGCAGGTGATGGTCATCGAGTGCGCGCGCAATGTGCTTAAGTCCGATGACCCGAACTCCACTGAGTTCAATCCGAACACCAAGTACCCGGTGATCGACCTTATGCCCGGGCAACGAGGCCTGAGCAAGAAGGGTGGCACCATGCGTCTGGGGCTGTGCCCCTGCCACTTGGTGCCCGGCACGAAGGCCGCCGCCGCCTATGAGTCTGCGGAAGTGGGTGAAAGGCACCGGCACCGTTATGAGTTTAACAATCAGTTCCGGGAGCTTCTGGCAAGCGGGGGGCTGGTCCCCAGCGGGCTGTCCCCGGATGGAATGCTTGTGGAGATAGGTGAGATGCGCGGCCATCCCTGGATGCTAGGCACCCAGTTCCATCCCGAGTTCACTTCCCGTCCCGATCGGCCTCACAAGCTTTTCAGGGACTTCATCGCGGCGGCCTGCAAGTTCATCCGAGAGGGCGACCAGCAGCCTCTGCCGATTTGATGCTTTGCTTCAGGTAGCCTCCGGGTGGCCGTTCTCCGCGCGTGCGGACCGAAGGTCGCCTCTCGTGAGGGCCTGCTACGGGGAGAAAATCTCATGCGTATTTTCCTGGACACGGCTAACATTGAAGAGATCAAGCAAGGCGCTCGCCTGGGTGTGGTGAGCGGCGTCACCACCAACCCTTCGCTGGTGGCCAGAGAGAAGGGCGTCAGCTTCCAGGCGGTGATCAAGGAAATCGCGTCGATCGTGGAAGGCCCGATTTCCGCAGAGGTGCTCAGCCTGGAACTGGAAGGCATGGTGAAAGAGGCCCGGGAGCTTGTCCAGTGGGCCGATAACGTGGTGATCAAAGTGCCCATCAGCCCTGCCGGCCTGGAAGCGATTTCTATCTTGAGCAGGGATGACATCGCGACCAACGCCACGCTCTGCTTTTCGCCGAACCAGGGACTGCTGGCGGCGCTTGCCGGCGCTACCTACGTCAGCCCGTTCGTGGGACGCATGGATGATGTCGGCCAGGATGGCATGGCTGTGGTAGCCGACCTGGTCGCCATTTTCCGCCAGTATAAGCTGCCGACTCAGGTGATTGCAGCGAGCATCCGCCATCCGTTGCACTGTGTCGCCGCGGCCAGGGCGGGCGCGCACATCGCCACTGTTCCTTACAAGATATTGATGCAGATGATTCAGCATCCGCTTACTGATGTCGGGATCGCTCGCTTTGCCGAAGACTGGCGGCGCGTTTCCAAAGCGTGAGAGTCCTCGGAGGTTGGGTGGGGAGGTAGTGGCTGATGTGGTGGAGCGCAAGCGGGACGTATTCCCCTCCCTCCAACTCCTTCCCGCAAGGGGGGGAGGATTGGCCTCTCCCTTGTTGCGAGAGTCTGGTCCTATACCGCAGGTTTGAACCTGCGGTACAGAAACCGCCGCAATAGCCGGGGATTCAGAGGGTCGGAGGCGCTGCTGGACGCAGTGAGGAATCTCGCTTCACTACCTTGTGAACGCGGCGTCCGCAGTGTGGCGGTGGAAGACGTGGCAGTTGGCGCGTTTCCGCTTTTCGCGGTTGGCTTATTACCTTAGATTATGATGGCTCCTTTCCCGAGCCTGCCTGAAATGGCGCGCCGGAATCTACAACACGGAGCCTGGGAGTTAAGACTATGAATATCGCAGAACTTGAAACGAAAACCCTGGAAGAGCTCACGGATATGGCCAGGGAGTTGGGCCTTACCGGCTACAGCTCTCTCAAGAAAGAGGACCTTATCCAGAAGCTGGCGCAGAGCCAGAAGGAGGCCGTCCCGGAGCCTCTGATGGGCGGGGGAGTCCTGGAGATCGTGGCGGAGGGGTACGGCTTCCTGCGCCAGGACAACCTCCTGCCCGGCCCCAATGACGTTTATGTCTCACAATCGCAGATCCGGCGTTTCGCTCTGCGTACCGGTGACATGATCCGTGGGCAGGTCAGGCCGCCCAAAGACGGTGAGAAGTACTTCGGCTTGCTGCGCGTGGAGAACGTGAACGGCATAGACGCGGAGGCGGCCAAGAGCCGGCCCTACTTCGATACCCTGGTGCCGATCTTCCCGGACGAATTCATCAATCTGGAGACCACGCCCAAGAACCTGTCAACTCGTCTCATCAACCTCATCGCGCCGATAGGCCGGGGACAGCGTGGACTCATAGTCTCGCCGCCCAAGGCAGGCAAGACGGTGCTGCTCAAGCACATCGCCAATGGCATCACCTCCAACTACGAGGACATTCACCTGATGGTCAGCCTCATCGGCGAGCGTCCCGAGGAAGTCACGGACATGCGCCGCTCGGTGAAGGCCGAGGTCATCGCCTCCACCTTCGATGAGCCTGTGGAAAGCCACACCCGCGTGGCCGAGATGACGCTGGAGCGGGCCAAGCGCCTGGTGGAGATGGGCCAGGACGTGGCTATCCTGCTGGACAGCATCACCCGGCTCACCCGGGCGTATAACCTGGCCATGCCTACCAGCGGACGCACGCTATCCGGCGGCATCGACCCCGCCGCGCTTTATCCGCCCAAGCGCTTTTTCGGCGCTGCCAGAAACGTCGAGGGGGGCGGCAGCCTGACCATCATCGCCACCTGCCTGGTCGATACCGGCAGCCGCATGGACGACGTGATCTACGAGGAGTTCAAAGGCACAGGCAACATGGAGCTGCACCTGGACCGCAAGCTGGCGGAGCGGCGCATCTTCCCGGCCATGGATATCGTGCGCAGTGGCACGCGTCGAGAAGAACTCCTGCTGTCTGAGGAAGAGCTGAAGCAGGTCTGGCTGTTGCGGCGTATGGTCTCGATGGTGACCTCTAATTCGAATAACCCCACCGAGGCCACGGAGTTGATCCTCGATCGCATGTCTAAGACCAACAACAATGCCGAGTTTCTGGCCAGTTTGAACAAAGAGCGTTAGAAAGTGCGCTAGACCTATTGACATGGATAAGAACTGTGATATATTATTGCCTCAAACTGTATAAAGGCCGCTGAAAGGGCGCTTCAGGCTGCTTCGGTGGTCTTTATGGCAACGTAGGGCAATGTGTGAGCCGATA
>JAUSJJ010000066.1 GCA_030647705.1 Dehalococcoidia bacterium | reverse complement strand
TACAGCATCTTCTCGAAATGCGGCGCCTGCCAACCGGCGTCCGTGGCATAGCGATGAAAACCTCCCCTCAATTGGTCGTAGATTCCTCCCCTGGCCATCTTCTCAAGCGTCGAGTCCGCCATCTGCAAAGCAGAGACGTCGCCGGTGCGAGAGAAGTATCGGAGCAGGAACTCCAGTACCATGGGCTGAGGGAACTTGGGCGCGCCGCCGAAACCTCCGTTGACCTGATCGAATTCGCGCAGCAGAGAGGCATAGGCCTGCCGCAAAATATCGGTGACAAGCGGCTGCACGGTAGCGGGCCCCTTTGTCTCCGAAGCCAGCACGGCCAGTATCTGCTTGACCGCATGCTCAACATCGCCACGGCGGTTGCGGTAGGCATCGGCAACCGCCCGGAGCACGCGAGGGAGGCCGGGTGTAGAGGGGATATCCTGAGGAGGAAAATATGTCCCTCCAAAGAACGGTTTGCCATCGGGGGTCAGGAACACCGTCAAGGGCCAGCCGCCGCTGCCGGTAACGGACTGCACTGCCTTCATGTAGATGGTGTCCAGATCGGGCCGCTCTTCCCGGTCCACTTTGATGTTCACGTACAGTTCATTCATCAGGCCGGCGATCTCAGCGTTCTCAAAGCTCTCGTGAGCCATGACATGGCACCAGTGACATGCCGAATAGCCGATGCTCAGTAGAATGGGTTTATCCTCATTGCGGGCGCGGCTCAGGGCTTCCTCGCCCCAGGGGTACCAGTCCACCGGGTTGTTCGCGTGCTGCAGCAGATATGGACTTGTTTCCTTGGCCAGCCGATTGGACACCAGACCTCCTCCTCCCCCGCCACCCAATGTGGCTGTTTGTGGCGGTACTGTTATCCGGATGGGGCCCTACCCCTCATACTCTCCATACTAGCTCAGGAAAAGCTCCGTGTAAACCGTCTCGTCCCCCGTGCTACCCGCCCGCCCCGATGTTATAATGGATCTTGGAGGACCTTGGGAGGTAGGACATGGGAACAATCCAGATCTACGACGCGAAGCGGAACGGGGTACTGACCCTAGACCGAATCGAGAAGTCGGACGCGGAATGGAAAAGGTTGCTGACCGAGCAGCAGTACCAGATCACCACCAGGAAGGGAACCGAGGCGCCGGGCTCCTGCCCGTTCGACGAGGTACACAAACCGGGTGTGTTCAGGTGTGTGCGTTGTCACACCGACCTTTTCCGAAGCTCCACCAAGTTCGAGTCCGGGACGGGCTGGCCCAGCTTCTACGAGCCGATATCTCCGCTGAACGTGATCGAGCAGCCTGACGCCTCTTTGGGAATGGTGCGGACGGAAGTGCTCTGTGCCCGGTGCGGTTCCCACCTTGGCCATGTCTTCGATGACGGCCCTCCGCCAACCGGCAAGCGCTATTGTATGAACGGCTTCGCGCTGGAATTCGTACGGGAGGCAAAACTATGAAGCAACGCACTCCTTCCGAAGTGGCGACTCTCGCCGGCGGCTGTTTCTGGTGCATCGAGGCGGTCTTTCGAGAGATTGACGGCGTCGAGAGGGTAGTCTCCGGCTACACGGGCGGCGTCACGGTCAATCCGACCTACGAGCAAGTATGCACCGATACCACCGGCCATGCCGAGGCGGTGCAGGTAACCTTCGATCCTGCAAAGATCTCATACCGTGACATCCTGGAGATATTCTTCTCTATCCATGATCCAACCACCGTGAACCGCCAGGGCGCGGACATGGGGACACAATACCGTTCCGCGATCTTCTACCATGACCATCGGCAAAAGGCGATCGCCAAGGACGTTGTTGAGGAACTCAACGAATCCGGCCAGTGGGCAGCGCCCGTGGTCACCGAAATTGAGCCGTTTGGTAAGTTCTATTCGGCGGAGGAACATCACCAGGATTACTCCTCCAAGCATCCAGAACGGGCGTACTGCCAATTAGTGATCTCGCCCAAGGTAGATAAGTTCCGGAAGCATTGGGCAAGGCGGCTCAGGCGGCAGACGACTACCTGATCGAGCGGTCCTGGCGCCTGACGCATGAGTATGTCTGAGAGGTGAGACGCATGGCCATTCAAATGAACCGGTGGGAACGTGTCCGGGCGGCACTCAGAAGCCAGGATGTGGACCGCGTGCCGGTGAGCATGTGGCGCCACTTCTTCGCCGAAGAGAAAGCCGCCGGGTCGCTCTCCGACGCGACGCTTGGTTTTCAGAACCGCTTCGGCTGGGACTTCATGAAGGTCAACCCCCGCGCATCTTATCATGTTGAAGACTGGGGGACCAGGGTAGAGTACAAGGGTGACAATGCGCCCAGCGTGGTTGAAGTGCCGGTGAAGAGCCCCGACGACTGGCTGAGACTCAGAGTGTTGGATGTGAACAGGGGCGTGCTGGGAGAACATCTGACTGCACTGCAGCTCATCTCCGCTGGGCTGAAGGGGGAACTGCCCTTCCTGATGACCGTGTTCACCCCTCTTTCGATCGCCGGCAGGCTGGTCGGGTCAGAGGACGTCCTCCTGAAGCACCTTCACGAGCACTATGATAAGGTGGACTACGCACTGCAAATCATCACGGAGACATTCATTCTATTTTCCAAAGCCTGCCTGGAGCGAGGCGCCAGCGGTCTCTTCTACGCCACCACCGGCTGGGCCACCAGCGACCGGTTGACTGAAGAAGAATACCGCAGGTACGCCAGACCCTATGACTTGAAGCTGCTCAACGCCTTGCCGCCGGCTGAGTTCCACGTCCTCCACGTCTGCCGGCCACACAACCTGCTCGGCGCGCTCAGCGATTATCCGGTGCACGCCTTCAGTTGGGACCCGAGGAGTGAGGGCAACCCATCGCTGGCGGAAGGGAAACAGATCGTCGGCGGGAGAGCGGTAATCGGTGGCGTGGCGCACGACAAGCGTCTGGTCGAGGCCACTCCCGAGCAATTCGCCTCGGAAGTAGCGGGCATGCGAGTGGCGATGGGGACAAGGGGATGGATGCTTGGGCCGGGCTGCACGTTTCGTCCTGAGACGCCGGAGGCCAACCTTCAGGCGATTCGAAACGCGGCAGGGTAGCAGGCAGCCACCGCCGCCACATCTCAGACCGGAAAGGGGCCGCTCATGGTCACCGTCCGGCCTTGGGTTGACGAGGCGTCATTTCCATGAGTTCATAGAGGATGCCGGTTTTCGCTTCGGAGTCCAGGTAAGCGAAACGCCCGCCGGTAAACTGCCCCGCCATCAGGACATCGATGCCGGCCTGCTTGAATCCGGCCACAGCCTCTTCCAGGTTGGGGACGGTGAACGCCAGGTGGTGCATGCATCCAACCGTCTCCCGCTTCACCTCATCGAAGAATGCCGCATTCCCGGCCATCGGATGGGATTCCACCAACTCGAGTTCAGCTTCTCCCATCCGGGCCAGACTTATCCTGGTGGTGAAAGACTGCGGGGCTCCGCCGCGGACCCGCACATCGAAGAAACCCACTTCCCAGGTCCGGAACGGGCCGATGCCAAAGGCCGAGACGTAGAAGTCTGCAGTCTTTCGCACGTCATCTACCAGAAAGCCTACGTGCCTGAGCTGCGAGTAGGTCATGGACTCCCCCTTCTCTGCATGGCTGCCCACTTCACAAGGAATGCCTAACGGGATCGAAACCAGACATCACAATTCGAGAATTCGAACTCGGGCTTCCCCTTGCTCGATGTCCAGCAGAGCGACCGTGCCCGGCCCGCGACGATAGGCCAAAAACGTGGGACTTCCCGGGTATACCAGCAGGACACCATCCTGGCGCTCCACGATAGTACGGTGTTCGTGGCCAAACACAATGATATCGGCTGCCTCAGAAGGGTCCGACCCTTTGAGATGTCCGTTCTTTGGCGTTCCCGACCGGTAGGAATAAGGCCGCTCGTGGACGAGCCACACTGTCTTCCCCTCCAGCATCAAAACGTGTCTATCTTTGACCCGCTCATCCAATATGTAGTCGTCATCGCCCTTGGCGGCCAGCACCGGCGCCACCCGCTGCAGATAGTCCAGCACGGACCGGGAGTAGATGTCGCCGGCGTGGAGAATAAGGTCGACATCGCGGAAAGCATCCATGACCCTATCGGGCACCGCCTGCTCTATGTCCGGAATATGTGTGTCTGCCAGCAGTCCAATACGCATGTTCGTGCAATTATGAATTACCTGACGTTCGGTGTCAAGCAGCGGAGGGAGCCGTTGTGGGCGCTTGATCTCCGTGTTACAATTCCTCCATCATGCAGGGTGGGCCCGTTACCCAAAAAGCGTCAGGAGGTGAAAAGTGGACTACTCCAGGTACAAGACCTTCCGCATCTGGAAAGAGGGCAAGGTGGGCGTATTCGCCTTCGACTACCCCCAAATCGAGAACCGCATAGACCCCCTTCTGCACCATGAGCTTGAGATCGTCTGGGAAGACATCGCCAACGACGACGAAATCAACGTCGCCATCCTCACCGGCATCGGCCCGCGGTTCATGGGCGGCATCGACGACGGCTTCATGCGGCGTGTCTACATGGAGCACGACCGCAACGCAGGCGCCATCACCTACGAAGGGGCGCGCAAGGTGCTCCATAATTTCCTGGAAGTGGACAAGCCCATAATCGCCGCCGTGAACGGCCCTGCGGCGTCGTTGGGCGCCAACATGGCGCTGTTCTGCGATATCATCATCGCCTCCGAAAGAGCAACCTTCTGCGACCCTCATGTGCAATGGGGGCTGGTGGCCGGAGACGGCGCTCCCATCATCTGGCCGCTGCTCATCGGCATGGCCAGGGCCAAGCAGTACGTCCTCACCGGAGACGTGGTATCGGCGGCGGAGGCGGAGCGCATAGGGCTGGTGAACCAGGTGGTCCCCCACGACCAGCTCATGCCGACGGCGATGGCGCTGGCCCAGCGTCTCGCCAACGGAGCGACCAAAGCCATCCGGGGTACCAAGAGGTGCTTCAACAAGCGCCTGCGCGAGGACGTGAACCTCATCTTCGACCTGGCGCTGAGCCTGGAATGGGACTCGATGCGCACCAAAGACCTTAAGGAAGCCGTCCGGGCCTACAGCGCAGGAGAGAAGCCGAAGTTCATCGGCAAGTAGGCTGATCTGTGCAACGGATTGCTGAAAAATAAGCCCAGGATGCTTCCTGTCGGGGGTCTGGGGGTGTCCCCCAGACCTTAAAGTCCCCCATTCTTGGGGGATTAAGGGGGTTGCCCAGGGCTGTCTCAGCACTCTGCAACCGTGAGATCGGCAGATGGAGGACGAAATGGCAGACCAGGAGATCGAACAACTCAAGAAGAGGCTCGCCCTGCTGGAGGACATCGAGGAGATCAGAAAGCTGAGGGCCAGATACGGCTACCTTGTCCACGAATCGAAGATTGAAGAGCTGATGTCTCTTTTCAGCGAAGACGCCACCGGCGACTATACCTACGGCCAGTTCAAGAGCAAGGCTGCACTGAGAGACTTCTTCACCAGGATGCGACCACGGCCTGTGAACATGTCGCACAACGCAGTGATCGAAGTACACGGCGACCGGGCCACCGCGGAATGGTACTACACCGGCAGCTTCGCCGGCAAGACTAGCGCCACCACCCTCGTGGGCAAGTACGAAGAGGAGTACGTCAGAGAGGGTGGGATGTGGAAATTCCGCAAGATAAAGGCCAGAGAGATCTTGGCGCCTGTGGTCAATATAGAGCGGAACCTGGAACGGGGAGTATAGGCCTCTTTCCGGGCAATCGCCCCTGCATTCCAAGTTTAATGCGAAAGCCCTGCCATTGACATGGCAGGGCTTTCTGACCAATCAACAGAGTGGACTCATCCCCGCGCAGAAGCTGAGACCGGCGAAGACTACTTGCCGATGCGGAAAATCTTGGTGCCGCAGACTGGGCACACACCCTGGGTTGCGGGCCTCTTGTTCTTCATGATGATGGACTTCGCGTTCTTGATCTCTCTCTTGGTCCTGCACTTCACGCAATAGGCTTGCATCAGGGGCGCCTCCTTTTTTGCTGCGCAGAATACTCTTTTACAGGCAGGATGTCAATAGGCTAGAGGTATGTCAATAGTATGAAGAGCCGCTCACCCTGCGGTAGAGACGGTCTGCAGGTGGTCGCCAGAAGCCTTCCCGCGCCTCTATATCCTCCTGGCGAGGACCGAGGCCGACCTTATGGCATCGATCATCCGCTTCACCCCGCTGCAGTCGCCAACCTGGTACAACTCTTTGACCTTCCCCTGCAACTCGTAGTAGAGGGCATTGTCCTCTCTGCCGCCACAGGCGTAGACCACCGTATCGATGTTGTCCCTCACGCTCTCCTCCCTGGTCATTGCGTTCACGACCACGACGGTGTTGTCGCGTATCTCCTTGACCGCGGAGTTGGGGGTCAAGGTCACGCCTTGCCGGTAGAGCCGCTGGTAGATAGCCTGCCTGGTCAGGTAGTCGATGTGCATGCCTGCATAGTACTCTTCGCAGACCAGCTCCACCTTCTTCCCCTGGCCTGCCAGGTAGTCCGCAACCGTCAGCGCTTGAATATGGTGCTCTCCGGCAATGACTACCACGTTCCGGCCCGCAGTGGCTTTTCCGGTGAGCAGGTCTCTGCATTCGATGGCGTTCCCGCCATCCAGGCCAACGACATCGGGGGACAGGGGAATCGATCCCGTGGCGATTACCACCACATCAGCGCCCAGCTTCTGGATGTCCCTGGCCGTCATCTCGACACCCAGGTGGACATCCACCTTGTCCGCCTGCAGCATATGAACCCTGTATCTGACCGCTTCCAGCAGGCCGTCTCTTCCCGGCGCCTTCGCCGCGATGAGAACGGCGCCACCCAACTCGGTGCCCTTGTCATAAAGCGTCACCTTGTGACCACGCCTGGCGGCTATGTCAGCCATCTCCATCCCCGCCGGCCCTCCACCGATAACCACCACCTTCTTCGCCCTGGCCGCAGGTATCAGCTCCATCCAGCCGGGCTGGCTCTCCATGCTCACCGAGGCATTGGTGGTGCATCTGAGCGGCATGGGCGACCAGTAGTTGACCCGGCCAGCGCACTCGTTGCAGCCCAGACATGTCCGGATGTCCTCCGGTTTGCCGTGTTTGGCCTTGTTCGGTATCTCCGGATCGGCGATAAGCGCCCTGGCCATGCCCACCAGATCAGCCTGGTTGTTGACCAGCACTTGTTCAGCCTGCGCCGGGTCCAGTACTCTGCCCCTGCCTATGACCGGCACGTTCACCACCGCCTTGATGGCCGCTGCGCAGTACAGGGCCGAGCCCAGCGGAAAGTACATAGAGTCAATGACCACGGAAGGCGACCGGTAGGTACCCATGGTTACGTTTATGTAGTCTACCTTGCCCTGAGATGCCAGGATCGGCGCAATCCCGACCATGTCATCCAGGGTCAGGCCGCCTTCGAACATCTCGTCGCCGCTTATCCTTATGCCTATGGTGTAGTCGTCGCCTACCGCTCGTCTCACCGCCTGAAGCAGTTCGAGAGGGAACCTCAGGCGGTTCTCCAGGTTGCCGCCGTACTCGTCCTTGCGCCGGTTGAAGAAAGGCGACATGAACTCGGCGACCAGATAGCCGTGTGCGCCTAGGACTTCCGCACCGTCGAAGCCTGCGTCTCTTGCCCTGGCCGCCGCGACTCCGAAGGCCTGAATGACCTCTTTGATCTCCGGTACGGTC
>JAUSJJ010000063.1 GCA_030647705.1 Dehalococcoidia bacterium | reverse complement strand
TCATAGTTGATGGTGGGGTGGATGATGCCGTCGTTGATGGTCTTGATGCAGCCGATCGCCTCCGCCGCCCCCGACGCGCCCAGCAGGTGCCCGATAATGGACTTGGTGGAGCTGATGGGTACCTTGTAGGCATACTCCCCGAATACCTTCTTCAAGGCCAGCGTTTCCGCGGCGTCGTTGAGCGGGGTGGATGTGCCGTGGGCGTTGATATAGTCAACCTCCGTCGTCTTTACCCCTGCATCCTCCAAAGCCCACTGCATGGCACGGGCCGCCCCCAAACCCTCTGCTTCCGGGGCCGTGATATGGTGGGCGTCGCAAGAGGCCCCAAAGCCGGCCACCTCGGCCAGGATTCGAGCCCCTCGGTTCACCGCGTGCTCCAGCGTTTCCATTACCAGAATACCGGCGCCCTCGCCGGGAACGAAGCCGTCTCGCTTGGCATCGAAGGGACGGCTGGCCCTGGTGGGTTCCTCGTTCCGAGTGGACAAGGCTTTCATGACGCAGAACCCGGCCAGACCAAGCTGGCTGATCCCCGCCTCCGTGCCCCCGGTGATGATCACATCGGCGCTGCCCCTTCGGAGCACCTCGCAGGCTTCACCCATCGCCTGGTTGCTGGCGGCGCAGGCCGTGATAATGGTCGAATTATACCCCTTGAAGCCGAACGCCAGGCTGACCTGGGCTGCGGCCATATTGGCCAGTATCATGGGCATGAAGAACGGACTCACCCTCATGCCGCCCTTGGCGATCAGCGTGCGACAGCCCTCTTCAGTAGTGGGAAAGCCGCCGTTGCCGTTTCCCAGCAGCACGCCTACCCTCTCCGGGTCCTCTTTGGCGGGATCGAGCCCCGAGTCGGCCACCGCTGCCCGGGCCGCAGACACGGCTAGCTGGCTGAACCGCGCCATGCGTTTGGCTTCCTTGAAGTCCAGGTACTTGGCGGGGTCAAAGCCCTTCACCTCGCCGGCGATCTTGCAGGAGAGCCCGTCCGGGTCGCACAGGGTCATCGGCCCGATGCCCGATTTCCCTGCCACCAGGTTCTGCCAGTGCTCCTCGACGTTCAGTCCGACAGGGGTCAATGCCCCCATTCCAGTGATGACCACTCGTGGCCGCTTCGCGTTGTATGGCGGAGCTCGATGATTGTCGGTTGTAAGATTCATTTGTTACCTGCCCCAAGTGTAGTTGTGAGAAGAGACCTGCTCGGAATCCCCCTTGCCCCCTTTCCCAAAGGGGGAAACCGGAAACCTCTCCCTTTTTCAAAGAGCCTGCCCCGTATGAGCGACTCTGTCGCCATCCCGAAGGAATCGGGACTTGATACGAGGGAGATTGAGAGGGATTTCCGACGGTTTCGCGGTAGACCGAGACCCCGCATTCGTTCGATATTCTATCGTGGATAGGGGTCGCAATGCAAGTTCCTGAGCAGTTCCTCCATCTCGGCCACCACAAACAGGGAGCCGGTGGCGCAGATGAGGTCGTCTGCCTTGGCTAATGTGCGAGCGTGTTCGTAGGCGGCGGGCACGCTTTCGGCGATGCTCACGGCTTTGCCGTGCCGTTCGAACTCCGAGGCAATGATTTTTGGGTCGGCGGCGCGAGGATGGCGCGAGCGCGTCGCGATGACGGAATCGGAGACGGCCGCCAGGGCGTCGGCCACGCCGGCTATGTTCTTGTCATAAGACATGCCGACTATCAGAGCCAGCCGTTTGTAGTTGAAGTACTCCTTGAGGGCTGCAGCCAGCCGCTGCGCCGAGTCCAGGTTGTGCGCGCCATCGACTATCACCCAGGGCCGCTGGCCCAGCACCTCCAGCCGCCCCGGCCAGTTTACCTTCGCCAGCCCGCGAGCGATGCTCCCGCCGTCCACCCCGACTGCTTCCAGCGCTGCCACGGCTACTGCGGCGTTCTCCATCTGGTGACTTCCGAGCAGTGGAATGGTGAGGTCGTAGGCGCCGGCCGCTCCCTGCAGCTTGAAGGTCTGTCCTGTAAAGCCGGCGGACAGCCTCTGCCAGGTGATGTCCTTGCCGGCCACGATCAGCTTCACCCGTTTCTCGTTGCAGACCGCCCTGATCACGGTCTCGGCTTCCGGTGCCTGCGGCGAACTTATCACCACCGCTCCAGGCTTGATGATGCCGGCCTTCTGCAATGCTATCTCGGCCACGGTGTGCCCCAGGATGTCGACGTGGTCCAGGCTGATGGCCGTGATGACGCAGACCTCTGGCTTGACCACGTTGGTGGCGTCCAGCCGCCCCCCCAGTCCGACCTCCAGTGCCATGAAGTCCACCTTGAGCTCGGCGAAACAGGCGAAGGCCAGGGCCGTGAGCACTTCGAAGGTGGTCAGCGTGCCGAAGCCTGACGTCCGGTTGACTGCCTCGACCTCCGGCTGGAGTTTTTCCACCAACCTAATGAGATCGTGCTCCGATATCATCTCACCGTTTACCTGGATGCGTTCCCGCATGGTATGCAGGTGGGGCGAGGTGTACAGGCCCACATGATAGCAGGCCTGTCGCAACGCCGAGGCGATCATGGCTGCGGTGCTGCCCTTGCCCTTGGTGCCGGCGATGTGGATGGTGCGGGCTCGGAGATGGGGGTTGCCCAGGCGTTCCAGGAGCAGATGCATGCGACGGAGGTCGAAGTTGGCGGCTGAGTAGCTCTGGGCCGGGGTCTTCTCGTAATCGGTGAAGCTGAGGATGTAATTGAGCGCTGAGTTGTAGTCCATGTTAGTCGTGCCATTATAGCACCGGCCGGGATGAGGCGACAAGGACTGTCCGAAGAACAGAGTTCATGTGGCGCAGTGGTGTCATACTGATGGCGCGTAGCAACTTGAGGGCTTGGCCTGAGATCCAGAACGGCTACGCGCACCAATCGGCATTCGGATGGCGCCTGCTCTCCCCCGAAAGCGTCCCAAGTTCGGTCATCTTCCGGTTGAAAAGGCTCTCCGGCAAAGGGTATAATAGCATGACGGTCAAAAAGGCGGTCTCTCCATGACATCCCAGGTATTCTATCGCAAGTGGCGTCCCCAGATGCTCGGTGAGGTGGCGGGGCAGGAACATGTCACCACCACGCTTGCGAACGCACTCTCGGTTGGGCGGGTGGCCCATGCCTATCTGTTTTGTGGCCCCAGGGGCACGGGCAAGACCAGCACCGGGCGCATCCTGGCCAAGGCGGTCAACTGCCTGCAGGGCGGCAAGGGCGAACCCTGCAATACCTGCGTCATGTGCCAGTCTTTCAACGAGGGCCGCGCCCTCGACCTTATCGAGATCGACGCCGCCAGCAACCGGGGCATCGAGGAGATCAGGGCGCTCAAGGAGAAGGTCAACTTCGCTCCCATCTCCGCACGGATGAAGGTCTACATCATAGACGAAGTCCACATGCTCACCGAGCCTGCCTTCAATGCCCTGCTGAAGACGCTGGAGGAGCCGCCGGCCCATAGCATCTTCATTCTGGCTACTACTGAGGTACACAAGATACCGGCCACGATCCTCTCTCGCTGCCAGCGTTTCGATTTCAAGCGCATACCGCTTGCGGCCGTGATCGGCAGGTTGCGGTATGTCTGCCAGAAGGAAGGCATCGAGGTTAGCGACGACGCGCTTTCTCTGATCGCGCGGAGCGCCACCGGCAGTCTCAGAGACGCTGAGAACCTTCTGGAACAGATAGCGACCTCGCGTGGCGCCTCCATCGACCTGGCCCAGGTGCGGGAAGTCCTGGGCATCACGGGCGATGCGAGGGTGCGGAAGCTGGCGCAGCAGGTGCTGGACAAGGACCTTTCTGGTGGCCTGGCCAGCATCAACTCGGCCAGTGAGGATGGGCTCGACCTCAACCAGTTCAATCGGGAGATGATAGACTTCCTGCGGGGGGTGCTTCTGGTTAAGAGCGGGGCCGGTGCCACCCTTGACATAACCGCCGAGGGCCTGGCCGAGATGAAGGCGCTGGCTGCCAGGTCATCGCTGCCCGGCATTGTCCAGGCGATCAAGCTCTTCGGACAGGCCAGTTTCCGCTCCGATTCCTACAGCACGCTGCCCCTTGAGCTGGCTCTGGCCGACTGTGTGCTGGCGGGCAGCGCCGGCGAAGCCAGGGTCGCTGAGGCCAAAGCCGTCGAGTTCAGAGTCGGTGAAGTGAAGACGGGGGCACTTGTCAGACCAGAGGTGAAGCCTGCGCCGTCCAGGGAGGCGGCCGCGCCCTTCGAGGGAAGGACGCAGCCCGTCGCCAAGCCGCCGCCTCCGCCAGTGGCCAGGCCGGCACCGCACGAGCAGCCAGGGGTCGTCAATCCGGCAGCGCCTGTTGCGGCCGGTGGAGAGCAGTTTCACGCGGTATCTCCTTCGGCTGATGTGGCGACTCTCAACGTGGAACTCAAAAAGAGGCTCAGAGAGCCGCCCGAACACATCAGACGGACCCCGGCTGTGGCGTTGCTCCGGAGCTCTTGTCGAATAGCAGCAATTGAACAGGACAGCGTGGTACTGGAGTTCAAGCACAAGATCCATAAGGAGAAGGTGGAAGCGTCTGTCAGACCAGAGGTGAAGCCTGCGCCGCATCGAGAGGCCGCCGTGCCCTTCGAGGGAAGGACGCAGTCCGTCGCCAAGCCGCCGCCTCCGCCAGTGGCCAGGCCGGCGGCGCCGCACGAGCAGCCAGGGGCCGTTAAGCAGGCAACGCCCGTTGCGACCGGTGGAGAGCAGCTCCATCCTATCTCACCTGCGGCGGATGTGGCCATGCTCAATGCAGAGTGGAAGAAAAGGCTCAAGGAGCCTCCCGAGCATATCAGGCGGACTCCGGCAGTAGCCCTGCTCCGTAGCGCCTGTCGCATCGCCGGCATCGAACAGGACAACGTGGTGCTCGAGTTCAAGCATAAGATTCACAAGGAGAAGGTTGAAGAGGCTGTCAACCGCCGGGTGACCGAGGAGATACTGAGCGCCATGCTGGGGGCCCCTCATCGTGTGAGGTGCGTCTTGGCTGGAGATCTGAGCGCCCAGGTACAGGAGAGGCCGGAGAACTACCTGGTCAAGGAGGCCATGAAGTTTGGGGGCCGGATCGTCACTGAGGAGAAAAACGTATGATGAACAGGGATATGCTTCGCCAGGCGCAGAAGCTTCAGGAGAGGCTGGCCAAGGCACAGGCAGAGCTGGCCGATCTGACTGTTGAGGCCACCGCTGGTGGAGGAGCGATCACGGTAGTGGTAAGCGGGGACCAGAATGTGAAATCGGTAAAGATATCTCCGGAAGTGGTGACCGCCGGTGATGTGGAGATGCTGGAAGACATGGTGCTGGCCGCGGTAAACGAGGGGTTGCAGAAGTCCCAGGAGATGGCCTCGAAGCACCTCAGTTCCATAACCGGAGGTCTTCGGATTCCGGGACTGACATAGGCCGGGTTGGACAAAGCAGCGCAACATTGTTCTCTTCTCCTCTGGCGGGAGAGGACCAAGAGAGTCCGTCTCAAAAGAGGTGCAGGATACTTCCTGCTGGGGGTCTGGGGGATGGTCGAAGGTTACTTTTGAGTCACCCTTACCGAGGGTGGTGGTGATACCCGACGCCTCGATGCAGTATTTCCCTGCCTAGTTATGGAGAGTTGAGTGGGTACAGGTTTCGTTTCCACAGCGGCGCCGGTCTCCCGGCTGATGGAGGAGCTTCAACAGCTCCCCGGCGTTGGCCCTAAGACGGCGGCCCGGCTTGCCTATTTCCTGCTCAGGGCGCCGGAGGCCCAGGCCAGGGCCCTCGCCGAAGCTATCGTGGACATCAAAGAGAAGATCGTGCTCTGTTCACAGTGTCAGAACATCACCGAGTCAGATCCCTGCCCCGTCTGCCAGAACCCGGCGCGGGACCATTCCAGGGTCTGCGTGGTGGCTGAGCCCCTCGATATCCTGGCGCTGGAGCGGACCGGACGTTACAAAGGTCTGTACCACGTGCTCCACGGCCTCATCTCGCCCCTCGAAGGGATCGGGCCTGACCAGCTCAAGATCAAGGACCTGATGGCCCGGTTGAACGTCGGCGGCGTGCAGGAACTGGTGTTGGCCACAAACCCCAACCTGGAGGGAGACGCCACCGCCATGTATCTGCACCGGATGGTGACTCCACTGGGGCTAAGGGTGACTCGCTTGGCCAGGGGTCTGCCCGTGGGCGGTGACCTGGAGTACGCCGACGAGGTGACGCTGGGCCGCGCCCTAGACGGCAGACAGGAAATGTAGTCAGCCGATGCCACCTCCCAGGATCTACAAGACGGCAGCCATCGTGCTGAGGCAGATCAACCTCGGTGAAGCCGATAAGATCATCACCCTCTATACCCCCAACCTGGGCAAGGTTCGCGCCGTAGCCAAGGGCATCCGCCGCGCCCGAAGCAGGCTCTCCGGCCATCTGGAGACCCTGAACCACTGCATGTTGGTGCTGGCCCGCGGACGTAATCTGGATGTGATCGATCAAGGCCAGACCGTGCACGGTTTCTCCAGTCTGAAGGAGAACCTGTGGCTGACCGGCTGCGCGATATATGCGGCAGACCTGGTTGACTCCTTCACCGGTGAGAACATCGAAAACCCGCCGCTTTTCGATCTCTTGCTGAACACGTTGAGCCGGTTCGAGGAGGGGCAGTCCCCCGAGCTCAACCGCCACTATTTCGAGCTGCACCTGCTGCGCTGCCTGGGTTACCGTCCCCAGCTTCGGTCCTGCCCTGGCTGCAGAGCACTCCTGAAGCCGGTCACCAACTACTTCAGCGCCGGGGCCGGCGGCGTGCTCTGCCCCAACTGCCACCTGTCGGTGTCGTCGGCCCGGCCGGTATCGTCCGGCGCGCTCAGAGCGTTGCTGCTCCTGGAACGCAGCGAATACGGCGCTGTCGGCAACCTGAAGCTGCTGCCGGAGGTCTCGCGAGAAGTGGAGGGCGTGATCAGGGGATACCTCAGCTATTTGTTGGAGGGAGAGGCCAGGTCGGTTCGTTTCCTGGACAGACTGAGGAGAGATGGGCTATCCGGTTCAGCTTGAGGCCGGAAGCTAGGGTTTCTCCGGCGTTTGCATTGCTGGGGAGACCGGCACGCCATACTTCTTCCGGACCAGGGCATGGATCGCCCGGTCATATTCTTCGGGGAATCTGTACCCCTGCTTGACCATAAGACTGACCTGACGTCCCAGCTCCCAGGAGCTCTTCATGGCGTGAACGTCTCTCTTGACCTCACCTTTCAGCAGCCCGAAGCCGTGTACGTAGTCGGCGCTGAACATGTGGTGTACCTGAAAGAACAGGTAGAACAGGCTTGAGGTCTGGGTCTCCCCGGTCCTCCCCGCCACCACGATCACGCCGCCGATCTTGTTGGCAAGCTGGGCGTTCGGGTAAACGAGAGCGAAGGTGCGGTCGATGAAGGTCTTGAAATAGCCGGGGATGGTCCAGAAGTAGACCGGCGTGGCGAAGATGATCCCATCGGCCGCCCTCAGCTTGTCATAGAGTATCTGCATGTCATCGTCCTGGTGGCACTTCAGCTTCTCGGAACACGTCCGGCAGCCATCGCAGGGCTTAATGGTGTAATCGCTGACCCGGAGCAGCTCGGTCTCAGCGCCGGCATCCTTCGCGCCTTTGAAAGCCTCGTTCAGCAGTATCTCGCTATTCCCCTTTTTTCGTGGGCTGCCCAGGACACCTAAGATCTTCATTAACAGACTCCCCTATCCCGATAATAGCGATTGACGGCGCAAACCCGCATTTGCCGAGATGGTCTCCCCCGTCTCTCGCCTTCGCGAAGCCCCGATGCAATCGGGGTGAAGCTGATTTATGAGAGAAGCCCTATACCCTGCGCTTCACTACATATTCGGTGAGTTCCACGAACGACTTCCGCGCCGCGCAATCAGGCAGGGACG
>JAUSJJ010000052.1 GCA_030647705.1 Dehalococcoidia bacterium | reverse complement strand
CACAACCACACCTCTGCCTGCAACTCCAGCACCTCAATTCGTTCGTAGAGCGGCAGGTTTTCGTCAACTTCCTCCTGTGGTTTCGTGTCGTTCTTAACGGACCACATTGTTCGGAGCATTCCATGCGTGTGGCCCTTTAATTCTGCCGCTTCTTCATAGTGCTTGGCTGCCATCAGATGGTCTTGCTCAACTATCTCGCAGAATCGCCCCTTAAGTGCACTCAGAGCCGTTGCGCAAAGCTTCTGAGTCTCCACCTCCATGCCATGCCGATTCTGGCTACAATCAGACACAGCTTCAGCTATGCTTTCAGTCCATCTTGCCCGCATCTCCGGACTCATGCTCTTGCCTCTGTCTTCGAGAAGCGCGTTCAGCGTCTTTGTCCTGCCCGCAAGTTCATGAGGCATGCGGCCATCAGCAGCGACGAATAATATAAGCTTCAAAGGGCTCAGTAAGGTCTGCTCGTTGTCCGACATCGGTTCTCTCCTGCGCCATGTTCGTGCTCATACTACTACCGGTGCTTGACTCAGTCAAGGTTAGCTCGTTGACAACGGCCACTGTTGGTGCTAAGATTCGACTCAAGCCATGCCTAGCCAGGCTATGCTGGACAGCGTAGGCACACCAAAGTAAAGCAGGATGTCCCACAAGACGATGCTGGAAAGAATCAACTCACCCGCCGACTTGAACGGCCTTACGTACACCGAGCTGGAGCGGCTCGCCGCCGAGATACGGGCCGAGCTGGTCAAACGCGTATCGCTGAACGGCGGCCATCTCGCGTCCAATCTGGGCGTGGTGGAGCTGACCATAGCCTTGCACCGCATCTTGAACAGCCCCGAGGACAAGATCGTGTGGGACGTGGGACACCAGAGCTATGTACATAAGCTGCTCACCGGCCGCAGAGAGGAGTTCGCCAACCTCCGGCAGCATGGCGGGCTATCCGGATTCCCTGACCGACTGGAAAGCCCGTATGACGCCTTCGGCGCGGGACATGCCAGCACTTCCATCTCCGCCGCGCTGGGCATAGCGCTGGCCAGAGACCTGGCAGGCAAACGCTATCACGTGGCGGCTGTAATCGGGGACGGCGCCTTCGGCGGGGGCATGGCTTTCGAGGCCGTTAACCACGCCGGCCATGTCGGCGCCAGGCTCATGGTGATCCTCAACGACAACGGAATGTCTATTTCGCCAAGCGTAGGCGCGGTATCCGGGCTGCTGAACCGGGTCAGGCTCGACTCCAGGTACGAGCAGGCAAAGGATGAGGCCAAGAGAACGTTGTCCCGCCTGCCGCTGGGGGAATCCGCCTGGGCGCTGAGCAAACGCATAAAGGTGCGTCTCAAGAAGGCGCTAGTCCCCGGCGCCTTCTGGGAGGAGATGGGCTTCATCTACCTGGGGCCTGTGGACGGACACAACATCAAGGAACTCGAAGCCGCGCTTAGCCGGGCCCGCGACCACGAGACCCGGCCCACGCTGATCCACGTTCTAACCCGCAAGGGCAAGGGCTATGCTCCGGCAGAAGCGGATGCAACGAAGTTCCATGGAGTGTCTCCCCACAAGCCCAGGTCAAACGCAGCGCCTTCCTACAGCGAGATCTTTGGCCGGACGGCGGTACGCTTGATGAGGGAGAACAGCAAGGTGGTGGCCATCACCGCCGCCATGGAGGATGCCACGGGCCTCGGGGATGCCGCCCGTGAGTTTCCGGAACGTGTCTTCGACGTAGGCATCTGCGAGCAGCATGCCGTGACCATGGCCGCCGGACTGGCGACCCAGGGCTTCGTGCCCATCGTGGCCATATACTCTACTTTCCTGCAGCGAGCCTACGACCAGATAATCCACGACGTTTGTCTCCAGAACCTGCCGGTTGTCTTCGCGCTGGACCGGGCCGGCATCGTTGGCGACGATGGCAAGACGCACCAGGGGGCCTTCGATGTTTCCTATCTCAGCAGCATTCCCAACATGATCGTCGCCGCGCCCAAAGACGAAGACGAGCTGCAACACCTGCTGGCTACCGCAGTTGCCGCGGGCGGCCCCATGGCCATTCGTTATCCCAGGGGGAATGGCTTGGGCGTCCCTTTGCGAGACCCGCGCCTCATCCCCATCGGCAAGGCGGAGGTGCTGCGACACGGCTCGGATGTGGCCATTCTGGCGCTGGGCTCGACAGTCTATCCGGCGCTCGAAGCGGCCGAACGGCTGGCGGTAGAGGGCGTACAGTGTACGGTGGTCAATGCCCGTTTCGCCAAGCCCCTGGATGAGGACGTGATACTGGGCCTCGCGGAACGGACCCGGAGGCTGGTGACCGTGGAGGAGAACGTCCTCGCCGGTGGCTTCGGCAGCGCCGTGCTGCAGACGTTGAAGACCGCAGGGATGACGTCTACAAGCGTGGACTGCATTGGCATGCCCGACCGGTTTGTTGAGCACGGCCCTCAAGAGATGTTCCGCTCGCTGTTCCATCTCGACGCCGAGGGCATAGCACGCAGGGTCAAGACTGCCTTCCCTGAACTCGCTCGCCGCTCCCCAATAAACCACAAGGTGGTGAAATGAAGCTGCCAGCCGTTTTCGATAGATATCGCTCGGACATATATGCGGAGTTGAAATCGGCCCTGGCCGAGCAGCCCGCCTCAGGCGAACCGATGTACGACATGCTGCGTTACCACCTGGGCTGGGAAGATGAGCAGGGGAAGCCATTACCGGGTTCGGCGGGCAAGGCCCTGCGTCCCACCCTGTGTCTCCTGGCCTGCGAGGCGACGGCAGGCGATTTCCGGAAGGCGTTGCCGGCGGCAGCCGCTCTGGAACTGGTGCACAATTTCTCTCTGATCCACGACGATATCCAGGACAACGATCGCGAGCGCCGCCACCGTCCCACGGTATGGGTGGTCTGGGGCGTGCCCCAGGCGATCAACGCCGGAAACGCCATGCATCTGGTTGCCACTCTGGCACTGTTCCGCCTGGTAGACCGAGAGGTGCGGGCGGACAAGGTACTAAGGGCTCAACGCCTGCTGGAACAGAGCTGCCTGACCATGATAGAGGGCCAGTACCTCGACCTGAGCTTCGAAAGCCGCCTGGACATCGGGGAATCCGACTATTTGCAAATGATCGAGCAGAAGACTGGAGCATTGATGGCTTGCTCGCTGGAGTTGGGCGCCATGCTCGGCAGCGACGATGACCTTGTCGTGCAGAGCTTCCGTGACTTCGGCCGGAACCTGGGGATGGCCTTCCAGGTCAAGGATGATTTCCTCGGTATCTGGGGCGACCAGCAGGAGACCGGAAAACCGATGGGCAGCGACATCAGGCGTGGAAAGAAGTCCTTTCCGGTGGTCTTCGCCCTGGACAAAGCGCAAGGCGAAGCCAGGAAGAGCCTCACCAACGTATATCGCAACAAGTCCATCGATGAAACGGGCGCCATCGCCGTCATGGACGTCCTCGATTCCTTGGACACCCGTGCCAAGGTGCAGAACAAAGCGGAGCAATACCGCGACGAGGCTTTGGCCGCATTGGACAAGATGGCGCTGTCTCCTTGGGCGCGACGGAACCTCGAAGAGGTGGCGCACTTCTCGGTAGCCAGGGGATATTGATATCACCTTCTGAAGGCGTGAAGTTGCCGAATAGTCTTTCAGGTGCGTCTGTGAAACGAGCCAACAGCAAACGGAAGAGCGAACATCTGGAGATCGCTCTCAATGAGGTCGTTGAGTCCACCCAGATTACCACAGGGCTGGAGGGTTATCGCTTCGTACACCAGGCGCTGCCCGAACTCGATATGCATACGATCGACCTCTCCTGCTCGCTGTTCGGACGGAGGCTGACTGCCCCCCTGATCATCTCCTCGATGGTGGGCGGCATAGAGCCGGCAAAGCAGATCAACCGCAACCTGGCGCGGGCGGCACAAGCGCTTGGCCTGGCAATGGGCGTGGGTTCGCAGAGAGTCGCTATCGACGACCCTGAGACCGCCTCGACCTATGCGGTGCGCGACATAGCTCCGGACATCCTCCTTTTCGCCAATATGGGCGCGGTGCAACTGAACAACGGATATGCGCTCAGCCAGTGTCAACGAATGGTAGGGATGATCGGTGCGGACGCACTGATCCTGCACCTGAACCCGCTTCAAGAGGCGCTCCAGCAAGGCGGAAACACGAACTTCAGCGGGCTCCTTTCCAGGATCGAAAAGGTATGCCGGTCACTTGGCGTACCGGTGGTGGTGAAAGAAGTAGGCTGGGGCATATCCGAAGCTGCCGCCAGGAGGCTGGCCGCGGCAGGCGTGGCCGCCATCGACGTGGCGGGCGCCGGCGGCACGGCGTGGTCAGAGGTAGAGCGGTTTCGATCGAAGACAGAGAAAGCCAACAACATCGCCGCCGCCTTCTCTTCATGGGGCATACCTACTGCGGATTCGATAGCAATGGCGCGACGCGGCGCCCCCGGGCTGCCTCTGATCGCGAGCGGAGGCCTTCGCACCGGGCTGGACGTGGCCAAAGCGATCGCCCTGGGAGCAGACGCGGCAGGGATCGCGGCGCCGCTGCTCAAGGCAGCAACCATTTCTCCGGAAGCGGTTATCGACATCCTTGACGAGGTCACCGAGGCGCTCAGAATCTCCATGTTCTGCATAGGCGCTGCCAGCCTGGACGACCTCAAGAATACGCCCCTGCTGGAAAGAGCGCCGAGGAGCGGAAGATGATCTTCCCCTGGCAACTTTCGCTTCGGTTGGCGGGATACCTGGGCAAGAATGGGCTGCGGAGGCGGAAGCGGTTCCCCCTGGTCCTGATGCTGGAGCCAACATTCCGCTGCAACCTGTCATGCGCCGGCTGCGGCCGCATCAGAGAGAACCGGGATATCATGGACCGGATGCTCTCCGCCGACGAGTGCCTGGACGCCGTCGACGAGGCAGGCGCTCCCGTGGTCAGCATCACCGGAGGCGAGCCTCTGCTCCACCCTGACATACGGCGCATCGTAGCAGAAACCATGGCCAGGAAGCGTTTTGTTCATCTCTGCACCAATGGCCTGCTACTAAGCAGTTCATTGGAGAAATTCAAACCCAGCCCCTATTTGAGCTTTGTAGTGCACCTCGATGGCCTGGCCCAAACCCACGACGGCATAGCCGGGCGAAAGGGGGTCTTCGACATCGCAGTTGAAGGCATCCGAGCAGCCAAGCGCGCCGGCTTCCAGGTGCGGACTAACACCACCGTCTTCAAAGCGACCAGCACCGGTGAGATAGAAAAGCTGTTCCTCCTGCTTTCCCAGTTGAAGGTCGATGGCATCATGATCGCACCCGGCTTCAGCTACGGAGCGGTCGACGGAGACGTCTTTCTTTCCCGGAAGGAGATCAGCGAGACGCTGGCGCCCATCTACGGACTGCGCAAGAAGTTCCGTTTCTACAACACACCGGTTTACCTTGAGTTCCTGGCCGGAAAGAGGCAGCTCGCTTGCTCCCCCTGGAGCAACCCGACCAGAGACCCCAGGGGCTGGAAGCAACCCTGCTATCTGATCACGGACGGCCATTGCCGGACCTTCAAGGAGCTTATGGAGCAGACGCAGTGGGACAGTTACGGCGTGGGGCACGATCCTCGCTGCGCCAATTGCATGGTGCACTCCGGATTTGAAGCCAGCGCACTCGGGGAGGCCGGCAAGAGCCTGGATGACATGTGGCGAATGGTGAAGTGGGACGTCTTCGGGAACTAGGGTGAGGCTTTCGGGAAGCGATCGATGAAAGCGCTGGTAACCGGGGCAACAGGATTCATCGGAAGTAACCTGGCGCGGGAGTTGCTGCGCCAGGGCTACCAGGTGAAAGCACTGGTCAGGGAAGACAGTGACCTGCGGAACATCGAAGGGCTCGATATCCAGGTGGCTCCCGGCGACCTGACGCAGAGGGCGTCTCTAGACGAGGCGCTGGCAGGATGCGATGTCCTGTTTCACGTCGCCGCCAGCTACAGCTTCTGGACGCCTGATCCCCGCGCTGTGTATCAGACCAACGTCGAGGGGACGAGGAACATACTGACCGCTGCACGAGCCAAGGGCATCAGCAAAGTGGTCTATACCAGCACAGAATCGACGATAGGCATCTCGAAGAATGAGCGCCGGGAAGCGGAGGAGCTATTCGCGGATCCGAAGAGCGTGGCGGGCCACTACAAGAAATCGAAATGCATGGCTGAGAGAGTCGCCCTGGATATGTGTAACGCAGGGTTGCCGCTGGTGGTGGTTAACCCGACGACGCCTATAGGGCCGTTCGATGTCAAACCGACGCCGACTGGGCAGTTGATCGTGGACTTCTTGAACCGGAGGATGCCCGCGTACGTGAATACCGGGCTGAACCTCGTCGATGTGGAGGACGTGGCCAGGGGGCACGTCCTGGCACTGGAAGAAGGGCGCATCGGAGAGAGGTACATTCTGGGCAGCCAGAACTACACCTTGAAAGAAATCCTGGGTATGTTGGAACGCATCACCGGCATTCCGGCTCCCAGGATAAGAATTCCCCTGTGGACGGCTTTGGGTGCAGCCTATGTAGATGAGTTCTTGTCGGGACATGTTTTCAGAAAACGCCCCCGGATTCCGGTGGCCGCGGTGAAGACTGCCGGGAAGTTCAGGCACTTTCCGCCTGCGGCTGACTCGAAGGCGGCGCGGGAGTTGGGTTTCGCTCCGTCGCCCGTAGACCTGGCGCTGGGAAAAGCAGTGAGGTGGTTCCGCCAGAATGGCTACGCGAACTGAAGGGACACGCAGGCCCGCTCAACCTGCATCTCCAGCTACCCCGAAGACCTCTCGCGGCTCAGCCGGAGTGGACTTCGGGATGCTGGAACACGCCATCAAGAAGGCGCAGCAGCACCTGCTCGGCCTGCAGAGCCAGGAGGGCTACTGGGTGGGAGAGTTGGAGGCGGATGCCAGCGTGGCTGCCGGCTACATCCCGTTGATGCACTTCATGCAGGTGAGCATAGACCCGGCGCGGCGGGACAGGATAGTCAGCTACGTCAAGAGCAAACAAGGGCCGGACGGCTCCTGGAGCACCTACTACGGAGGCCCCGGCGACCTGAGCGTGACCGTCCAGGCGTATTTCGCGCTCAAGCTGGCCGGCGTATCTGCCGAAGAACCACTCATGCAACGAGCGCGCGAGTTTGTTGTGGCTCACGGGGGCCTCACCAGGGCCAACGTCTTCACCAAGATATGGCTGGCGTTGTTCGGGCAGTACCCCTGGCGGGGCTGTCCTTCTCTGCCCCCGGAGATAATATTGATGCCCAATTGGCTCTACTTCAATATCTACGAGTTCGCCAGTTGGTCGCGGGCCACAATCGTAGCGCTGATGGTGGTGGCCACCAGCAGGCCGGTGTGCCCTGTCCCTGAGCATGGTGGAGTCTCAGAGCTTTACACCGAGCCCGAAGGGCACAGAGACTATTCATTGGGTCAGGCCAAAGGCCTGTTCAACTGGAGGAACTTCTTCCTGTTCATGGACTCTGCCTTCAAGACCTGGGACAGGTCGCCCCTCAAGCCGGGCCGCGGCATCGCGTTGCGCAAGGCCGCCCGGTGGATCATGGAGCATCAGGAGGCTGACGGAAGCTGGGCCGGCATCATGCTGCCCTGGATATATTCTCTGATAGCGCTCAAGTGCCTGGGCTACCCGCTGGCCCATCCCGCCGTGGCCAGAGGCATGAAGGGGCTGGACGACTTCATCATAGAAGATGGCAAGGGCTTCAGACTGCAACCCGCCACCTCGCCCGTTTGGGACACAGCCTGGGCGGTGATTGCTCTGAACGAATCCGCCCTGGCCAGCGACGACACCTCGCTGGTCAGGGCGGCCCGGTGGCTGCTCAGGAAAGAGATTCGCGTCCGTGGCGATTGGCGGGTCAAGAACAGCAAGACCGAGCCAGGGTGCTGGTCGTTCGAGTTTGAGAACAACCTTTACCCCGATATCGATGACACCGCAGTCGTACCCAGGGCGCTGCTCAGGGTACAGCTTCCTGACCGGGAGGAGGCTGCCAAGGCCCAGGCGATAGACAGAGGTCTGCGTTGTACGCTGAGCATGCAGAGCAACGACGGCGGTTGGGCGGCCTTCGATCTCAACAACAATAAGAAGTTCCTCGCCCACATCCCCTTCGCCGATTTCATGAGCCCGTTGGACCCAACCTGCCCCGACGTCACGGCGCACGTCTTGGAGTTGCTCGCAGACATGAACGTGAAAGGCGCTCCAATGAGCAAGGCACTCTCCTACCTTCAGCGAAGCGAAGAGCCCGACGGGGCCTGGTACGGACGCTGGGGAGTCAACTACGTCTACGGCACCGGCCTGGCGCTTTCCAGCCTGGCCGCCGCCGGCCAGGACTTGAAACAGGAGTCCATGCGCAAGGCGGTGGACTGGCTGGTCTCCCATCAGAACCAGGACGGCGGATGGGGTGAGACCTGCCATACCTATGACGACCCCGGCTGCCGGGGTACTGGTCCGAGCACCGCATCCCAGACCGCCTGGGCGCTTCTCGGGCTGGCCGCCGCCGGCGAGGGCGCCCGCCCCGCAGTAGAAAGGGGCGTTCGCTTCTTGCTGACGGCTCAACAGGCTGATGGCTCATGGGCAGAAGACGCATACACGGGCACCGGGTTCCCCGGAGCCTTTTATCTCAGGTATGACCTGTATCGCATGTATTTCCCTTTGATGGCGCTGGCCCGTTGCCGCCGGTCTCTGAAAGGGGTCTCAGGATGAAACTGGACACCGTCGAGGAAAGACTGGCCCGGGTGGACCTGACGAAAAGGGTACTGCTGCTATCCCATTGTCTTCGACCCAGCCAGAACTGCCCAGGCAAATTCGACAAGAAGGGCTTGCGCTGCCCCGGTGACTGCGCCGAGGACTGCGTCATCGGGCGATTTAGCCGGGTGGCGCTCGGCCTTGGCTACAAGGGAGTCTGCGTCGCTGCCGGCGGCGCCATGGCGCTCAGGTTTGTCAGAGAGTACAGCCCCGAAGGAATTGTCGCGGTAGCTTGTGACAGGGAACTGGTCGAGGGCGTGGATGGCGTGAAGGGACTGGCGGAGGCAGAAACGCAGGTCCCGCCCATCGTAGTCGTCCCGCTGGCCAAGGACGGCTGCGTGGATACTGAAGTGGACGAGGAAAAGGTGCTGAGGGCGATCGCTCTGGGGGCCCCGAGTGAACTGGTGAACAGTAGAGATGAGCGAGGACACCCGTGAAAGCGCTCATACTGGCCCCATTTGACTCAGCAGCTCTGGACAGGTTACGGAGCAGCGTCGAGGTGGTGTATGAGAGCTGGATGGACACCAGGAGGCTGTACTCGCCGGAAGAACTCACGGAACGTATCCAGGACCAGGGCTTTCGTATTGTGGTAATCGAGGCAGATTTCGTATTTGACGAGGTCTTCGCGGGCGCGGACAAGCTCCGCTTCCTGGGCGTCTGCCGTGGCTCAGTCGATCATGTAGATATTGACGCTGCCACCGAGCACGGCGTGCTGGTGGTCAACACCCCGGCCAGAAACGCGGCAGGGGTAGCCGAACTCACGGTTGGCCTCATGCTCTCTCTCGCCCGCCGCATCCCTGCTGCGCACGAACTGGTCCACTCCGGCGGATGGACCGACCCGGTAGGCCCCTACTTGACGCTCCGCGGCGTGGAGTTGGCCGGCAAGACGGCCGGAATCGTGGGGCTGGGGGCCATCGGCTGCGAGGTGGCCAGGAAGCTGAGCGCCTTCGACATGACGGTGCTGGTCCACGATCCATTCGCCGACGCCGGGCGAATAGCCCAAGCGGGAGCTGCGCAAGTCGACTTAACTAACCTCATGCGCCGTGCCGATTTCATCACCCTCCACTGTCCTCTCACGCCCGCGACCACCGGCC
>JAUSJJ010000050.1 GCA_030647705.1 Dehalococcoidia bacterium | reverse complement strand
GCTGATGCGAAACAACGAGCCCCTGAACAAACGCACGGCAAACGCCATTCAACAAATGACCTACCTGGTAGACCAGGTACTGCTTTCCATCGTCCAGGCCCACCAGACTGCCTCAGGACACTCTTCCGGCGCCACTCCCGGCGACTCCAATTTGAAGGACCCTGCGATATGATCTCGGTATCCAAGCTCCTCTGCGGGGCGGCGGCGCCCAACGACCACCTTCGGTACGGCAAGTCAGGACAGACCCCGGAATCGTTCTCTTTGCAGCGTCCCATAGTGGTGTGGAACTGCACCCGGAGCTGCAATCTGCACTGCGTCCACTGTTACGCCACGGCCAGCAACCAGAAGTACGAAGGCGAGCTTACCACCGACGAAGGCAAGGCGTTCCTGCGCGACCTGGCTGACTTCAAGGCGCCAGTAATCCTGTTCTCCGGCGGCGAGCCAGTAATGAGGGGCGACCTGTTCGATCTGGCGTCGTACGCCAAAGGGCTGGGCATCAAGGTGGCGCTGTCCACAAACGGCACTCTGATCACCGAAGACGTGGCCCGGCGCCTGAGAGACGTCGGCTTCGGCGAGGTGGGTATCAGCCTGGACGGCATCGGCGGCAACAACGACCGCTTCCGGGGCAGCAAGGGCGCCTTCGACGCGGCGCTGCAGGGGATACGGAATTCTGTGTCCCTGGGGCTCAGAGTGTCGCTGCGGCTGACCATCACCGGCTACAACTACAAAGACATCCCGGCCATCTTCGACCTTGTTGAGCGCGAGAAGATCGACCGAGTTTGCATCTATCACCTGGCCTATGTAGGACGGGCCGGCGACAAGCGGGTCGACGACATCACCCCGGCCCAGACCAGGTCGGTGGTGGACTTCATATTTGAAAAGACCGCCGAGTTGCACGGGCGCGGGCTGAAAAAGGAAATCCTCACCGTAGACAACCACGTAGACGGGGTGTACCTCTATCTCAAGGTGAAACGCGAGCAGCCGGAGCGCGCCGCCGAGGTTCTGGAATTGCTGCAGCGCAACGGCGGCAACAGTTCCGGAATCCGCATCGGGGCGGTGGACAACCTGGGCAACGTTCACGCCGACCAGTTCTGGTGGCACTACTCCTTTGGCAATGTGCGTCAGCGCAAGTTCGGCGATATCTGGATGGACACGTCCGATCCCCTGATGCGCGGGCTGAAAAACCGCAGACCGCTGTTGAAGGGCCGCTGCTCCCTGTGTCAGTATCTGGACCTGTGCGGAGGCAATCTGCGGGTGCGCGCTGAAGCCACCTACGGCGACGTCTGGGCGCCGGACCCCGCCTGCTATCTGACCGACGAGGAGATCGGACTTGACCGGAGCCCGCTGCCCGCGGGTACGACGCCGGCTGCGGGAGGCAGACCGTGACATTGTCCCCGCCACGTCTCGTCGCCTGGGAAATCACGCGTAGCTGCAATCTCTATTGCGCCCACTGCCGCGCCTCAGCCAAGCAGGGCCCGTATCCGGGCGAGCTGTCCACCCAGGAATGCTGCCGTCTAGTGGACGGCATCCTGGAGGTGGGCAACCCTATACTCATTCTCACCGGCGGCGAGCCTCTGCTGCGCCCGGACCTGTTTGACATCGCCGGGTATGCCGCAGGCAAGGGAGTAAGGGTGACCGTGGGTACGAACGGCACTCTGCTCGACGACGCGACGGCGGCCCGGCTGAAGGCCGTCCCCATCTCCAGGATCGGGGTCAGCCTTGACTTCCCGTCCCGTTCGCTTCAGGACGATTTCCGCGGTCTGCCCGGCGCCTTCGACGCCGCGCTGCGCGGGATCGAGAGCGCCCGGCGCGCCGGATTGGAAGTGCAGATCAACAGCACCATCACCAAGCTCAACGCGTCGTATCTGGGAGACTTGCTGACGCTCGCCTTAGAGCTGGGTGCGGTGGCCTTTCATCCCTTCATGCTCGTGCCGACGGGTCGCGGCAAGGAGTTGGAGGACCAGGAGTTGCCGCCGGAGGAATACGAGCGTATCTTGAATTGGATCTACGATCGGCAGGCCGAGCTGGGAGACCGCATATTCTTCAAACCCACCGACGCTCCGCACTACATGCGGGTGTTCATGCAGCGGGGCAAGTCGGGGCACGGCGCTGCCATGCCTCCAACGCATCATGGCGCAGGGGGCCATCCCGGCGGGCGTCCAGGCATGAATGCCATAAGCCGCGGCTGCCTGGCGGGAATCGGCTTCTGCTTTATCTCACACGTGGGGCGGGTGCAGGGGTGCGGCTATCTGGACGTGGAGGCAGGCAACATCAAGCGGCAGAGCTTCGCCGATGTCTGGAGGGACTCGCCTCTGTTCAACCAGCTCAGAGACTACTCGCTGCTCAGGGGCAAATGCGGAGTCTGCGAGTTTAAGAAGGTCTGCGGCGGCTGTCGCGCCCGTGCTTTTGAAGCGACGGGCGACTGCCTGGAGGCCGAGCCCTATTGCGTTTACCAGCCGCGGGGCGTGGCTTCCCCGCACCACGGCCACTCGCCATCCGTCATACCGGCGGAAGCCGGTATCCAGGGGCAGGAGCCTTCCGGCACGTAGGAGTAAAAGCCCAACGATCCTAGAAAACGGTGGGCTGGGATGTCCTCCAGCTTTACGCTCCTCCCTTTCCTTGGTTAGGAAGGGGAAAGAGGGGATGGTCGAACGAGGACTTGCGGGTCCGGTGAGAACAGTATGACTCTAGACACTTTGGACAGAGAGTTGCTGAACCTGATACAGGCGGACTTTCCCCTGGTGGAGAGGCCATTTCGTGTGCTCGGTGAAAAGCTGGGCATCTCGGAGGCCGAAGTGATCCGCCGTGCACGGGGCCTCAAAGAACGGGGCATGGTCCGGCTGATCGGGGGCGTGTTCAACTCGGCAAGCCTGGGCTATCAGAGTACGCTGGTGGCGATGCACCTACCGGATGGGCGGCTCGACGAAGCGGCCGCCGCAGTCAGCCGGAGCACCGCTGTGAGCCACAACTACGCGCGGGAGCACCATTACAATCTGTGGTTTACGTTGACCCTGCCAGAGGGCGAAAGCCTGGAGCAGACTATTTCGGGCCTGGCCAGGGACGCCGGCGCCGAGGACTTCATCAGCCTGCCCTCGGAAAAGCTGTTCAAGATAGATGTCTTTTTCGATATGGTGGGGAAGTCAGACCGGCCAGCCGCCAGCAAACGCACCGCTGCCATCTCAAACGGCTCTCTGTCCGATGAGGACAGGACGGTCATCAAAGGCCTGCAGCAAGACCTGCCACTGGTGGGAGAGCCATTCGCGCAGATTGCTGAGAATCTGGGGATGAGGCAGGGCGATTTCTTGAGCGGCGCCGGGTCTCTCCTGGAGAGAGGCATCATGCGCCGCTACGGCGCCTCGCTCAAGCACCGCGAGGCGGGCTTCGCCGCGAATGCCATGTCCTGCTGGAAGGTTCCGCCTGATCAGGCCGAGAGAGTCGGCGCGGTGATGGCGTCCTACAAGACGGTGAGCCATTGCTACCAGCGCCGTACGAACGGCGACCGGTGGCCCTACAGCATCTTTGGCATGATCCACTCTCATACCAGGGCCGGCTGCGAAGAAGTGGCGCGGGATATCGCGGAGAAGACGGGCATCGCCGATTACCTGCTGCTGTACAGCACGAGGGAGTTCAAAAAGCAGAGGGTGCGCTACTTCTCTGACTGAGACGAACATGCCAGCTTATTGTCCGATTTTCTTGAATATCGAAGGCCAGAAGTGCGTGGTGGTCGGCGGCGGAGCAGTCGCCGAACGCAAAGTGATGGCCCTTCTTGAGTGCACGGCCTCCGTCACACTGATCAGCCCCGAAACAACGCCCGCGCTGGGGAAACTGGCCAAGGCCGGCTCCATCGAGCGGGTAGCTCGGGCCTATCGCAAAGGAGACCTGCAAGGCGTCCGTCTGGCCATAGCGGCCACCGACGATGTGGAAGTGAACGCTCGGGTGGCATCCGAAGCACGGGAGCGAGGGGTACTGGTGAACGTAGTAGATGACCTCCTGCTCTCCGAGTTCATAGTGCCGTCCGTGCTGCGGCGCGGCGATGTGACCGTCGCCGTCTCGACGGGCGGGAAGAGCCCGGCGTTGGCCCGCAAGATAAGGACGGACTTGGAGCAGAAGATAAGCTCTGGCTACGGCCCTTTGGCGACGCTGCTTGCTGAGTTACGCACCAGTATGAAAGAGCGTGGAACAAAGGTGAATGCCGATGCCTGGCAGGAAAGCCTGGACCTGGCAGTCTTGCTCGATCTGGTAGACCGGGGGGAACTCGCCGAGGCCAGACGCAGGATACTTGCCGGCCTGCTGGCGAACGATACGGAATCTGAGGAATAGGAGCACGAAGCAGATGCAGCTCTTGTCTCTGGGACTCAATCACAAAACAGCGCCAGTCGAAATCCGGGAACGCGTGGCCCTGACCACCGGCCAGATCGGTGAGGCGCTGACCTCGCTGCACAAGTACGTGCCGCAAGGCGTTATCGTTTCTACCTGCAACAGGACAGAGGTCTATACTTTGGCCGACCAGGACTACGTCAAAAGTCAACTGGCGACGGGCAGGTTCCTGAGCGAATATGGGCGGATACCGATCGATCAGCTTGCTCCTTATCTGTACACCTATCAGAGCGAGGATGCGGCCAGGCATCTGTTCCGCGTGGCCTCGGGGCTCGAGTCCATGATCCTGGGCGAGTACGAAGTACTCGGCCAAGTGCGGACGGCACTGGAGAAGGCCGAAGGCAGCGGCCTTGTTCATCTACCTTTGTTGAACCTGTTCCGCCAGGCCGTGCGCGTTGGCAGGAGGGTGAGGGACGAGACAGAGATCAGCAAGAACGGGCTTTCAGTTAGCTCGGCGGCAGTGGACCTTTCCAGGAAATGTTTCCCCAACCTGGCTGAGTGCGACGTGCTGGTGATCAGCGCAGGAGAGGCGGCGATGCTCGCGGTAAAGGCTCTAGCCAAGGCCGGCGTAGGCAAGATACTGGTGACCAGCCGCTCTTACGACAAGGCAGCAGAACTGGCTTCTGGTGTAGGAGGGCAGGCGGTCGCCTTCCACCTCCTGGGACAGGCCCTGAGTTCCGCCAGCATCGTGGTCTCCTGCAGCGGCGCACCCCATTTCATCCTTGACTCCACGGCCATCTCCGAAGCGATGAAGACCAGGCCCGACCGGAAGCTGTTGTTGTTGGACATCGCTGTACCGCGGGACGTAAACCCGGAGGTGAAGAGCATACCCAACGTGTTGCTCTACGACATCGACGATCTCAAAGAGGTGTCCGAGTCCAACCGCAGCTACCGGGAGGCGGAGGTGGGCAAAGTGACGGCCATCGTCGAGGCTGAGACGAAGGACTTCTCCGGCTGGTGGAAAGCGCTGGAGGTCCGGCCTACCATCACCGCCCTGGTGGGCAAGGCGGAGAAGATACGTCAGGCTGAGCTGGCCAGGACTCTGAGCAAGATGCCGGCCCTTTCCACTGAGGACCAGCAGAGGATCGAGGCCATGAGCGCCTCCCTGGTGAGGAAACTGCTGCACGACCCCATTCGCAACCTGAAGAACGGCGGGCTGCACGAGAACCATATCCAGGTGTTGCGGGAGCTTTTCGAGCTGCACGATGATGGCCAGGCTTCCAACTCGTGTGCCGAACTCGCGTAGGCCAGTCCGCCTGAGGCGGATTGACGGTGGTCCGGCCCATCTTCTTCTTTCTGCCCCTGTCCTTTCCCAGGAAAGAAAGACCGAGAGGGTGAGGTATCGATCACCCCGTTCTGGGGGGCAAACCTGTCGTTTGGATGCACAATAGATGTGCAGTGGCGCAAATACCGGGTGCTAGAAATGGTATACTGTGAGTAATTGCCCTTTGATCGTGGGTTCCCGGGGCAGCAAACTGGCCGTGCTTCAGGCCGAGCTGGTCATAGAGCGGCTAAAGCGATGCCACCCTGGGCGGGAGTATGTCATCAAGACCGTCAAGACCACGGGCGACCGTCAGCTTCAAGCGGACCTCGCTGAGATCGGCGGCCAGGGCGTATTCGTTAAGGAACTCGAACTGGCGCTATCCAACAGAGAGGTTGACCTGGCCGTGCACAGCCTCAAGGACGTCCCTACGCAGTTGGGTGAGGGCTTGACGCTGGCCGCTATACTAGAGAGAGAAGACGTCAGGGACGTACTCGTCTCCAAATCGGGCCAGGGGCTGGCCCGGTTGCCGAGGGGAGCATGCCTGGGCACCGGAAGCCAGCGGCGGGCCGTGCAGCTCAAAGCCTTCAGGCCGGACCTGGTGATTCGTTCAATCAGAGGAAATATAGACACCCGGTTGAAAAAGGCTTTCTCCGATGAGTTGGACGGAGTAATACTCGCCGGCGCAGCACTGGCGCGGCTGGGCTGGCAGGACCGGGTAACCGAATACCTGCCCACCGAGCTCAGCCTGCCCATGGTGGGACAGGGCGCCCTGGCGGTTGAGGTGAGGGCGGACGACGATGACACAAGAGCCATGGTCTCCGTGCTCATCCACGAGGCAACGGAGCGGAGCACGACCGCGGAGCGGGCTTTCCTCCGCGCACTGGGCGGAGGATGCGCTGCTCCCATAGCTGCGCTGGGCACGGTGACCGGAGAAGTGCTGCGGCTGGAAGGGATGGCTGCCAGCACCGATGGCTGCCACATTATCAGAGCCTGGCATACGGGAGCGCCCGCTGACGCTGAGGTCGTGGGCAAGGCCCTCGGCGAGAAGATACTGGACATGGGGGCACGCCAGTTCATCGAGAAAGTGGAGAGGTGAAGGATGTGAATGTGGGCAAAGTATTCCTGGTAGGCGCCGGCCCCGGCGACCCCGGGCTGGTCACCGTGAAAGCGCTTGAGCTGCTGAGCAACGCCGAGGTGGTGGTCTACGACCGTCTGCTGGACGCGCGTCTTCTGGAAAAAGCGCCAGAGGGAGCGGAGCTGATTGACGTCGGCAAGTCGGCCAGCCAGCACACAATGAAGCAAAGCGAGATCAATTCCCTGCTCGTGGCCAAGGCCAAAGAAGGCAAGATGGTGGTGCGGCTCAAGGGCGGCGACCCCTTCGTGTTTGGACGGGGTGGTGAGGAGGCGGAAACGCTGGTAGACTTCGGCATCCCGTTCGAGGTGGTCCCGGGCGTCAGCGCCGCGATGGCAGTGCCCGCCTACGCCGGCATTCCGGTGACGCACCGCAGCTTCGCCTCGTCCGTGGCTGTGATCACCGGACACGAAGACCCCACCAAGGATGAATCGAGCATTGCCTGGGACAGGATCGCTACCGGCTCGGATACCCTGGTTTTCCTGATGGGTGTGGGCAATCTTTCCGAGATAGCGCGGCAACTGGTGAAGAACGGACGGCCGGCTCAGACACCCGTGGCGGTGATCCGTAATGGCACCAGCCCCAACCAGGAGACAGTGGTCGGCACCCTCGCCGATATCGCCGTGAAAGCCCAGGAAAAGGAAATCAGGCCACCGGCGGTGATAGTGGTGGGTGAAGTAGTCCGCATGCGGGAGAGACTGTGCTGGTTTGACTGCAAGCCGCTTTTTGGCCGGCGTGTTTTGGTGACCAGGGCCAGGAACCAGGCAAGCAAGCTCAGTGAGCTGCTGTCCCAGCACGGCGCAGAGCCGATCGAGATGCCCACTATCCAGATCGAACCGCTGGCCGACTACGGCAAGCTGGACAAAGCCATCCAGGACCTGTCCAAGTATCAATGGCTGATCTTCACCAGCGCCAACGGCGTTGAGCCGTTCTTTTGCCGCCTGCAGAAGATAGGGAAGGACGCTCGCCATCTCAAAGGCGTCCAGGTGTGCGCCATCGGCCCGGCGACCGCCGAAGCGCTGCAGAAGCACGGCATCAAGCCCGACTATGTGCCGCAGGAATACGCAGCACAGGGCATTATCGCCAGCTTCAGGAAGCTGCAGACCCAGGACAAACGCATCTTGATTCCTCGGGCCGAGCAGGTCACTCAAGAGCTGGTGGACGGCTTGGCCGCCCTTGGGGCGAAGGTGGAGCAGATTGCAGTCTACCGCACGGTGCTGCCGGGTGAGACCGCCGCCAAGGGGAAACGCATGCTCATCGACGGTCGTATCGATATCGTCACTTTCACCAGTTCCTCCACGGCGCGCAACCTGGTGGCCATGCTTGGCAAGGACGCGCAGGCGCTGCGCAGTACGGCCATCGCGTGTATCGGGCAGGTGACCGCCCAGACTGCCCGTGAGCTCGGGTTGAAGGTTGACCTGGTGTCCAAAGAGCACAGCATCCCCGGCCTCGTCAAGGCCATGGTCGAGAAGTACGGAAAGCCAAAGGGAGGCTGACGCATGGCTTTCTTCCCCCAGTTGCGCTTGCGACGGCTGCGCCGGACCGACGCGCTACGCCGGATGGTTCGTGAGACCGAAATCAGGGTCACCGATCTCATCTATCCCCTCTTCGTCACTCACGGCAGGGCCGTGAAACGGGAGATCGAGTCATTGCCCGGCAACTACCACTTCTCGGCGGATAAGCTCCCAGGGGAAGTGACCGAGATAGCCAAACTGGGCATTCCCGCCATCATCCTGTTCGGCCTGCCGGAGACCAAGGACGAGCTCGGCTCCGGCGCCTACGCGTCTAAGGGGGTGGTGCAACAGGCCATCAGGCAGATCAAGAAGACGGCGCCTGACCTGGTCGTAATCACCGACGTGTGCATGTGTGAGTACACCAGCCACGGGCACTGCGGCGCGGTGGTCGACGGCTGTGTGGATAACGACAGTTCGCTGGAGCTGATCGCCAAGACCGCCCTGTCACACGCCGAAGCCGGCGCTGACATCGTCGCCCCTTCCGATATGATGGACGGCAGGGTTGCCGCCATCCGGCGCAGCCTGGACCAAGGCGGCTTTCAGAATACTCCGATCATGGCCTATGCCGCCAAGTATGCTTCTGCTTTCTACGGCCCCTTCAGGGAAGCTGCCGGCTCTGCCCCGCAGTTCGGCGACCGCCGCTCCTATCAGATGGACCCGCCCAACGTAAGGGAGGCCCTGCGGGAGGTGGCGTTGGACGTCGAAGAGGGCGCCGACATGGTAATGGTGAAACCGGCCCTGGCCTATCTGGATGTTATCAGGCGGGTAAGGGAACGCTTCGATCACCCTCTGGCGGCCTACAACGTCAGCGGGGAGTACGCGATGCTGAAGGCCGCAGCCCGAAACGGCTGGATCGACGAGAAGCAGGCTGCCCTGGAGGTCCTCACCGCCATCAAGCGAGCCGGCGCCGACCTTATACTCACCTACCACGCCAAAGACGCGGCCGGGTGGCTCAGTGTCCGATAGCGGTCCCATCTGTAGCTGCAGGCGTTGACCTCATATCGATGGCTTTGTGAATCGGAGGAGACAGGGGGCAGCAGTGACTTTACAGCATACAATCAAAGCGGTTGTCAGGAAGGGAGATACCCACTACATAGCGGAATGCCTTGACATTGCCGTGGTGACTCAGGGCCAGACTCTGAACGAGGTAATGTCCAATTTGCAGGAAGCGGTTGCTTTGCATCTGGACGGAGAAGACCTGGCGGAATTGGGACTGGCGCCTAATCCGACCATCCTGGTGACCATGGAACTAGAGCCTGCCCATGCCTAAGCTGAGAGCCTTGTCGGGCGACGAGGTCATCGGCATCCTGGGCCGGTTCGGGTTTGTCATTCATTCCCAAAGAGGAAGCCACGTTAAGCTGCGGCGGATTAGCCCCGCGGGAGGAGTGCAGACCCTCACTCTGCCGAGGCACAAACAGATGGACCCCGGAACCCTCCACGGCATCTTCAGACAGGCGACTCGCTTTATCCCGGAGGACCGATTGCGGGTACTGTTCTATTCAGAGTAAGAACCAGGTCGTGGGTTGGCCGCCGGGCCACTCTTAGCCGGACCCAAGGAGGCCTTGCCAGCATGGCGATAAGCAAGAAGCGTTCCGCTAGACTGTACCGTGAAGCGGTCAAATACTTGCCCGGAGGCGTAGACAGCCCGGTGCGGGCCTTCAAAGCGGTTGGAGGCCAACCCCTCTTTATCCAGCGAGGGCAGGGATCCCGCATCTTTGACGTCGATGGCAATCAGTTCATCGACTATGTCGGTTCCTGGGGCCCGCTGATCCTGGGCCATGCCCATCCTTGCGTGGTCGAAGCCATCCGCACTACGGCTCAGTTCGGCACCAGTTTCGGCGCTCCCACCGAAATGGAAACCACGCTGGCCAGGCTTGTCCGCGCCGCCATGCCATCCATGCAGATGGTGCGCTTCGTAAGCTCCGGCACGGAGGCGACTATGAGCGCCCTCCGCCTGGCGCGCGCTTTCACTGGCCGGGATAAGATAGTCAAGTTCAACGGCTGCTACCACGGGCACTCCGACGGCCTGCTGGTCAAGGCGGGGTCGGGCGTCGCCACGCTGGCTTTGCCCGATAGCGCCGGGGTCCCTGCTTCTTATGCCAGGAACACCTTGGTGGCACCCTACAACGACCTGGCTTCGGTGGAGAAGCTGTTCACCAGACATGGCAAGAGCATCGCGGCAATCATCGTCGAGCCGGTGGCGGCTAACATGGGCGTAGTGCCGCCCCGCTCCGGATTCTTGCAGGGGCTGCGCCAGGTGACCAGGGATGCCGGCGCCCTTCTGATCTTCGATGAGGTCATCACCGGCTTCCGGGTGGCGCCGGGCGGGGCGCAGGCGCTGTATGGCGTGATTCCGGACCTGACCTGCCTGGGCAAGATCATCGGAGGTGGCCTGCCCGTGGGCGCCTACGGCGGCAGGAAAGAGATCATGGAGATGCTGGCCCCCATCGGGTCGGTGTATCAGGCGGGCACTCTCTCGGGCAACCCGCTGGCAATGGCAGTGGGCGTGGAGACGCTGACCGCCCTGGCCCAGGAGGGTATCTACGAGCAGTTGGAGCAGAGGTCGGCCTCTCTGGCCGGCGGCCTGGCCCGGATGTTCAACGAGAGCGGGCTGGACGTCTTTCTGACCAGGGTGGGCTCCGTGATGACCGTATTTTTCACCGGCACGGAGGTGGTTGACTACGAGACGGCCAAGACCAGCGATACCGCGCTCTACAGCCGCTTCTTCAACCTGAT
>JAUSJJ010000043.1 GCA_030647705.1 Dehalococcoidia bacterium | reverse complement strand
CTCCCGCGTTGTTGTTGACGGCAAATCCGGCCTCCGCGCCGGTGACATGGCAGAGAAGGCGCTCGACATGGGCGTGGCGTGAGTCTCTTTTGCCCTCTTCGACGTCGAATTCCAGGTCGGAATATCCGCACGCGGCGTTTCGCATCGCTTCGATGGCTTCACGGCTGAGGGGGGCGCGGCCCAGGTTGGTGTGGATGATGACGCCTGTGGCATTGATCACGGGTCGCGGCCCGACCTGTACCAGGCCCCTGACCGTCTCTTCAACGTCAGACACGATCTGCTCGAAAGAGGGGCACGGTGCGCCGCTGGTGATGCATGACCGGGCCTGCTCGATCCGTTGCTGCACCACCTGTGTCAGCACTTCCCTGGAAGCAAGGCTTCCCAGCATCGCGATGCGCTTATCTGAGAGCACCTTGTCCACGCCGGGCAAGGCGCGAAATTGAGATTGCATATTCAAGCCGTCCTATTCGGAATTATAACATAGATTGTGAAGAGCCATTCGCTATTGACTTTCTTCTTCGATAGCTTCAAAATGTCCCCTGGGTTCTGGGATCCTGGAGATAGACAGAGATGACCCAATTCATCTTGGTAAGACATGGGCAGACTGAGTGGAACCGCGTGGAGCGCTTCCGCGGCAGAGCCGACATTGAGCTCAACCAGACCGGCCTGGAGCAGGCCAGGGCCGCCGCAGAGAGACTCGCCCGCTCCGGCGCGTCCGCGGTCTACTCCAGTCCCTTGAAACGCGCCCTGGTGACGGCCAGGACTATCGCCGAGCCCCTGGGTCTCTCCGCTCGCAGCGAGCCGGCGCTTCTGGATATGGACTATGGAGAATGGCAGGGGCTGACGATTGAAGACGTGGCACGGCAGGACGCCTTGTACGCTACCTGGATCACCTCGCCGCACCTGGTGAAGTTTCCCGGTGGCGAGGGCCTAGAGGAATTGCGCTCCCGCGTCATGAGATGCCTCGATAGCCTGGTGCAGACGCATCGCGACCAGACTGTCATCCTCGTGTCACACCAGGTGGTGTGCAAGACTGTCGTCTGTGCGCTGCTCGGCCTGGATAACTCGCATTTCTGGCAGGTGACTCAGGACGTGTGCGCGGTGAACATGTTCGAAATGAGCGAGGCAGGGATACTGGTCTAGCGCATCACTGACACCTGTCACCTCAGACCGCGACAGCCGGCATGATTGTCCGAACCGTCATCAGGCTCCTGTCCAGGGCATATGGCAAGCCTCCCTCTCGCCCCAGGCGCGACCCCGTCTCCGAGCTTCTGCTGACCATCCTGTCTCAGAACACCTCCGACGTGAACTCAGACCGCACTTTCGAGACGCTGCAGCGCAGGTTTCCATCCTGGGAGCAGCTTGCCCAGGCCGATGTGACAGACATAGCCGATGCCATCAAGTCCGGAGGGCTTTCGCAGATTAAGGCCGTACGTATCAAGGAGACACTCCAGCGCATTATCGTGGAGCGGGGCAATCTCGATCTAAACTTCCTGGCAGACTTGCCCCTGGATGAAGCGAAGGAATGGCTGCTGAGGCTGCCCGGAGTCGGACCCAAGACGGCGGCCTGTGTGCTGCTATTCTCCCTGGGCAGGCCTGCGCTGCCCGTGGACACGCATGTCCAGCGCGTGGCCAGGCGCCTGGGCCTCATCGGGGAGAGGGTCTCAGCAGAGCAGGCACAGCACCTGCTGGAGGCCGTGGTTCCCCGCAAACAAGTCTACAAGTTCCACATCAACATGATCGTCCACGGGCGGAGGACATGCCACGCCCGCAATCCGAGTTGCCCGGTGTGCGTCTTCAGAGACATCTGCCCTTCAGCGCCCGCCTTCCTGGCCGCGTATGCCGCCAGACGCCGAGGGGGGCAGAATACTTGACACTGAATGTGCTCCCCTGTACCATGAAAACGAAAAAGTCGGGCGCGGATGCTCCAGGGGCCCGCGTTGTTTGAGAATTGTAAGGGTTTGCTAATTGGGTATTGATGACTGGCTAGCGGTGTTCTTGCTTCTTCTGGGTCTTGTCCTGCTGGCGTTCGCCTCAGTTGCCGATGTCGTTCTCGCCTCAATAGGACAACCTCACACGAAGCTGGTAGTGGAGAGAGGCCCGGCCCGCTCCTCACCTCTCAGCCGCCTGTTGGGTCACGCCAGGCTCGCCGATTCGGCCATCGTTGTGGCCAGGGGCGCGGCATTTCTACTGGTGGCTATCTCTTCGGTCATGCTGGCTGTTGGGGCCTTCGGACTCAGCCCGGCCACGCTGGCCGCTTCGGCCGCCGGAGTGCTGCTTGTGGTGGCCCTGGTGGAGGTTACTTTCAGGACGCTGGCCGGCCGCCGCCTGGAAACGGCGGCGAGGTTAATCGGCGCAACTCTGGAGATGATGGTCATGCTGCTGACGCCGTTCGCCAGGTTCCTGGAGGCCGTTGCTGACATTGTACTGCTCGGTACGAAGGTCGGCGGCGCCCCGCCGTCCACCGACGAACATCCTGAGACCACCCCCATGCTGCCTTCGAAGCAGGGAGAGGAAAGAACGGGGGAAGACGAACGGAAGATGATCAGGGGCGTCTTCGAGATGGAGCTGACTTCGGTAAGCCAGATCATGGTTCCCAGGGTGGACATCGCGGCTATCGAGGCGAGCACTCCCTTCCAGGAGGCGATCAGTTTCGTCATCGAGCAAGGCTACAGCCGCATCCCGCTCTACGAAGATACGATCGACAACATCGTGGGAATGATCTATGCCAAGGACCTGCTGAAGACGCTACGCTTAGGCAATCCGGAAGTCGGTCTGAAGCGAATAGCGCATCCAGCCTTGTTCGTGCCCGAGTACAAGAAGATCGACGAGCTTCTGCGGGAGTTCCGGCAGAAGAAAGTGCACATCGCCATCGTCGTCGATGAATACGGCGGAACCGAGGGACTGGTGACCATCGAGGACCTGCTGGAGCAGATAGTAGGCGAGATCGAGGACGAGTACGATACGGAAGAACGCGAGGTGGAGCTGGTCAGCGAACGCGAGGCCATCGTCGATGCCAAGGTGGGTATCGAGGATATCAACGAGCTTTTCGGCCTGAGTCTTGAGGCGGAGGACTTCGATACCGTTGGCGGCATGCTGTCCGCGCGCCTGGGCCACATCCCCGTTGTCGGGGACACCGTGCAGACGGATGGAGTGACCTTCTCTGTGCTGTCCGCAACCGGCAAGAGGGTTAAGAAGGTCAAAGTGATCAGAAACGAAAGCCCAGGGGAAGGCGAGAAGCAGCCGGAATAGGCGTACCAGCCAACCCATGGGCTTTACGGCATCACTTCACTCTGGCTATGACCTGGTCGGCCTCTCTCACGATATCCCGCACCACATCTCCGGCGCTCTTGATATCGTGGATCATGCTGGCGGCGGCGCTGTAGCTGATGCAGCCGTTCTCGGTGTCGCCTTCCAGGAGGCCCGCGATGAAGCCGCCGCCGTATATCTTAGACACATCGAATACTGTGCCGCCGGCCGCTTCAGTTTGACAGCACTTCTGCATCAGGGGGTTCTTCGGCCCGCGTAGCACCCCGTACAGGCCCGTGCAGACCGCCGTGCTCGTGTCCGTGGCGTGGAGGATAGACTCCTTCACCTTGTCGTGGGTGGGGCACTCCTTGGTGACCATGAATCGCGTGCCCATGTAGATGCCCTCGGCGCCTAGCGCCAACGCGGCCGCCATGCCGCGCCCGTCCACGATGCCGCCTCCCGCCACCACCGATATCTTCACGGCATCCACGACCTGCGGCACCAGCACGAAGGTCGGCAACCGGTCGGCGCCGACGTGTCCGCCGCCCTCGAATCCCACCGCGATGACGCAGTCGACGCCGGCCTTCTCCGCTCTCCTGGCCACGTCCACATTCATGGGCGAGCCCCTTAGCAGCACCTTGATGCCCGCCTTCTTGGCCTGCTCGGTGTACGCCTCAGCGCCGTCTCCCACCAGCACCACTGCCGGCACCTTCTCCTCGATGGCTACTTTCAGGGTCTGGTCGCTGAACTCCTTGCCGATCTTGGGGAACGCGGGCAGCGGGAGGATGATGTTCACGCCGAAGGGCTTGCTGGTGAGAGTCCTCACTTTGCGGATCTGGCGGCGCAGGCGCTCGCCGGTCTCCACCACGTCTTTGGTGGGTGTTCGTTCCCCAGCGTTCGGGCCCAGCACGCCGAGGCCGCCCGCGTTGGAAACGGCGGCGGCAAGCTCCGCCCAGGTGATCCATACCATGGGCGCCTGGATCACAGGATGTTCGATGCCCAGAAGCTGACAGACGCGGGTTTTCTTCATGATAATGCCTCCTCTAAGTTAGATTGGCCCTGCTATTACCCCATCCTGGCGATGACGACCGGCGCCTCGGCGACGATCTGCCTGACCACCTCACCGGCGCTCTCGACACGCTTGATCATTCCGGAAGCTGCGCCGGCGGCAGTGGCGCCATGCTCAATGTTCCCTGCGACCAGCGCCGCCGGTATCCTGCGCCAGCCTCCGAGCGCCGCGCCGGAGCGTTCATACTCGCGGACCTCGTCGAAAGAAGCGCCTCGCTTCTCCATCTCCAGGTGCCCTTTAGTGTACTCGTTCTTGATGCAGCGGGAGAGACCGGTCATCCGCCCGAACGCGATAGTGCTGGTGTCAATGGCTTCGATGACGGCCTGCTTCATGCGCGGGTGCGCAGTGCATTCGGCAGTCGCCAGGAAACGCGTGCCCATGTAAGCGGCCTCCGCCCCGAGTGCCAGCGCCGCGACAACGCCTCTGGCGTCTACTATACCACCCCCGGC
>JAUSJJ010000032.1 GCA_030647705.1 Dehalococcoidia bacterium | reverse complement strand
TTCCGGCTGGGCGAAAAGAACGTGACGATGCTGACCGGCGTCAGGTACGATGAGATAACAGATAAGGGCGTGGCCATAACCACCAAAGACGGCAAGAAAACGCTGGTCGAGGCGGACACTGTCGTGCTGGCCGCAGGGGCGAAGCCGAACAAGAAGCTGTTCGAAGAGTTGCAGGGCAAGGGCATTGAGCTGCATTTCATCGGTGATGCGTGCGAGCCTCGCCGCATCGCCGACGCCATGGCCGATGGCGCTCGAGTTGGCCGAGAGCTGTAGATAGATGACTTTACATAACTACCGAGAGGAATGAATGACGTTGATCCCGGGAGACAAGCCTGGCGCGGCGTCCGTCGCGTCCGATACACGTCAGTCAAAAGGCCCGCTCACAGGCGTAAAGGTCGTCGAATATGGCGATTTTATCTCGGCGCCGTTCTGCACCAGGCTGATGGCGGATCTGGGCGCCGAGGTGGTGAAAGTCGAGCCGCCAGACTGTGGCGACAGCTCCAGGCGGTACGGCCCTTTCCCGCAGGATTCGCCGCACCGTGAGAAGAGCGGACTCTATCTGTATCTGAATGCCAACAAGCTGGGAGTCACGCTGGACATCGGCACTGCCACCGGCGCCAATATGTTCCGGCAACTTTTGGCACAGGCCGACGTGCTGGTAGAAAACCATGCTCCGGGCCATCTGGACAAGTTCGGGCTGGGGTACCAGTCTCTCAAGGAACATTTCCCGCGTCTGATCGTGACTTCCATAACGCCATTCGGCCAGACCGGCCCCTATAGAGACTACAAAGCCTACGCCATCAACTGCAGCGCCGCCGCGGGATGGAGCCTGATAGTGGGCGAGCCTGGCCGAGAGCCACTGACGCCGCCGCTTTCCATGGGGCACTACATCAGCGCCCTGTCCGCTTCGACAGCCACGATGGTGGCAGTGATCGCTCGTCGCCTGACCGGACGGGGCCAGCAGATAGACGTCTCGGAGGTCGAGTGCCTCAACAGCCTGCTCAGCGGCGTTGCGGCTAATGCCTTCGTCTACTACGGCCGCATGAGGATGCGCCACGGCAACCGCAGCCCTGCTGCTTATCCCTATGCGGTGCTTCCTTGCAAAGACGGGTACATGTGGATGATCGCCATTCAGGGCCATGAATGGAAGCGTTTCCTGGACGTCCTCGGGGGCGGCAAGCCGCCGGACTGGTATGAGAGCGACCCCAGGTTCAAAGACCGCCTCAAGGCGGGGCGGGAATACGCTGACGAGCTTGATGCGAGACTCGCGCCCTGGCTGATGTCGCACACCAAACAGGAGATATTCCAGCTCTGCCGGGACAACCACATTCCTTTCGCTCCGGTGAACGACATAGACGAGGTGGTGAACAACGAGCATCTGAACGCCAGGGGCTTCTTCGTGGAACTGGAGCACCCCGAGGCCGGACGCTTGAAGTATCCGGGAGAACCTCAGAAGTTTTCCAGGACGCCCTGGAGCCTCCGTTCCGCGGCGCCCACGCTGGGGCAGCATAACGAAGAGGTCTTCTGCGGCAGATTGGGCGTACCAAAACAGGAACTGGCCCTGCTCAGGGCCGGAGGAGTGATCTGAGTTGGCTTCGGCTGAGTACCCTCTTGAAGGGATAAGGATAACCGACTTCGGGCAGGTCTGGGCCGGCCCCATCCTCAGCGGCCTGCTGGCCAACATGGGCGCCGAGGTCATCAAGATTGAGACGCGGAAGCGGCTCGACAGCGTACGACTGGGCCCGGACAACGTGGAACGCGACCCTGAGAAAGACCCCTGGTTCCAGTGCATCAATCGCAACAAGCTGAGCATCACGGTGGACTTCTCCGACGAGCGCGGCGTGGCGCTCCTGAAGAAGCTGGTCAAAATAAGCCACGTAGTCAGCGAGAACTTCTCTCCCGGCGTGTTGAAGCGGCACGGGCTGGACTATGACTCGCTGGTCAAGATCAAGCCCGACCTGATCATGGTGGCCCTGCCCGGCGCCGGCTCCTTCGGGCCGATGGCTGACCTGGTCACTTATGGGCCAAGCATTGTGGGCCTGTGCGGCTACGACCGCATGGTGGGCTACGAAGGTGAACGGGTGCTGGGCATGCAGCAGCCTTACGCCGACGTGGTCGCCGCCCTCTATGGGGCCTACTCGGTGCTGGCTGCCATCAACCACCAGCAGGAGACCGGGGAAGGCCAGTACATCGAGTTGTGCCAGTGGGAGGCTGCGACCGCAGTGATGGGAGAGGCGCTGATGGAGTCCGTCATGAACGGGCGGAACCCGGGTACCCTGGGCAACGTGCAGCCCGGCATGGCGCCGCACAACAACTACCCCTGTCAGGGACAGGACAAATGGGTCTCCATTGCCATCAAGACCGATGATGAGTGGGGCGCGTTCTGCCGGGCCATCGGCAGCCCGGAGTGGGCCAAAGAGGAGAGGTTCGCCGACGGTTTTCTAAGGTGGCAGAACCGCAAAGAGATGGACAGGCTTGTTGGCGAGTGGACGCGCGGGCGCACACACTACGAAGTGACCGAGTTGCTGCAGAAGGCCGGCGTGGCCGCGGCGCCCTGCCTCAGCATGGATGAAAGGCTGGAAGACCCACATTTCCAGGACCGGCAGGCGTTCGTCCCGATCGAACATCCGGTGATAGGGACAGGCTGGGTCACCAGCATACCCTGGAAGATGAGCGATACTCCGGGCGGGGTACGTACCCCTGCGCCGCTGATCGGGCAGCACAACCAGTACGTCTTCGGCGAATTGTTGAAGATGTCGCAGGACGAGATCAACTATCTGGTCCAGGAGAAAGTGATTTATTAGCGCTTTCGTTAGCGTCTGTCACTCTGAGGAGCAAAGCGACGAAGAATCTCGACTCGTCGCAGGCAGCCAAATGAATGCCGGAGCACCCCGGCCAACGCTGAAGAGAAACGTTTTCTGAAAGGTCAGTGGGTATGCCGCCAAAGGCGTTGCAGGGATTACGCGTCCTGGAGTTCGCGGAGTTCGTTTCCGGGCCTTACTGCGCCAAGCTCATGGCCGACCTGGGCGCCGAGGTCATTAAGATCGAGCCGCCCGACCTCGGCGATGAATCGCGCCGCCGAGGTCCCTTCCCGAACGACCTGCCAGACCAGGATGCCAGCGGGCTGTTTCTCTACCTGAACACCGGCAAGCTCGGCGTGACGCTCGACCCCTCGAAGCTGACCGGCAGGCGCATCTTCGAGAAGCTGGTGGCGCAGGCCGACATCCTGATCGAGAACAACCCGGTCGGCGTCATGAGCAAGCTGGGCCTGGGCTTCGATAGCCTCAAGACCATCAACCCGAAGCTGATCATGGCGTCGATTACGCCCTTCGGCCAGAGCGGGCCCTACGCCCATTGGAAGTCCTACTACCTGAATACCTTTCACGCAGGTGGCGAGGGCTATACCTTGCCCGGAGGCATAGGCTGGCAGATGTACCCGGAACGGCCTCCGCTCAAAGCCGGCGGATTCATTGGCGAGTACAATTGCGGCGTCGCTGCGGCAACGGCTATCGTGGGAGCTGCCTTCGGGTGTTTGATGTGCGAAGCCGGCCAGTACATCGAGATATCCGAGCAGGAAGTGCTGGCATCGCTCATGCGCACCGACCTGGGCAAGTACAACGATGGCTGGGTCGAAAGCAGGGCCACTCGCTCTGTGCCCATCGGCGGGTTCATTCACTGCAAAGATGGCTTCGTCCAATTGATACCACTCTGGAAACACATGTGGACTGCGCTCGTCGCAGCTATGGGCAACCCGGAGTGGGCCGGCGAGGCGCGTTTCCAGCACGAACGGCTGATGGCCGGCTGGCAGGGCGTAACCAGGGTCTCCGACGATATTCTGAGGGACCGGGAAGAGGCCAACGAGCGCATCGAGCAATGGGCAATGCAGTATAACAGCGAGGAGATATACACGGTGGTCCAGCGGCACGGGTGTATCGCCGCACCCGTGTGCAGCGTCGCCGACCTATTCAGCTCGAAGCAGTTGCAGGCACGCGAATTCATCCCGGAGGTAGAACATCCGGAAGCGGGCTGCCTAAAGTATCTGGGGGCGCCGTACAAATTCTCGGAGACGCCCTGGCGGATAGATAAGCCTGCACCGCTGCTCGGCCGGCACAACGAAGAGGTGTATTGTAATCGGCTGGGCTACTCCAGGCAGGAGTTGGTCCAGATGCGACGGGCGGGGATAATCTGACCGTCCCTGAAGTAAGGAAGCGAACCAGCGAGACATCCGCCAAGTGAGGGTTGACATGACGAGTTTCAAGAATCTATTCACACCGCTGAAAGTGGGCTCGATGACGGTGAAAAACCGGCTGGTATTCCTGCCCCACCGGCCCACGTTTGCTGATCCAGGCGAGGCCACCATCGCGCTGATTCCTGGGCCCAGACATGTCGCCTACTGGGTGGAACGGGCGAAGGGAGGCGTGGGCTGGATCGGCACCCAGGGCGAACCGGTGCACGTCGACCCCGCTCAGAACGCCTTCGTTCAGCCGGACTCTCTGGCCCGGTTCAGGAAGCTAGCCAGTGCCGTCCACCAGTACGAC
>JAUSJJ010000026.1 GCA_030647705.1 Dehalococcoidia bacterium | reverse complement strand
CCCGATACCATTCCGATGAAAATCGGAATCCAGTGTGTGGCATACAACGCAGCACTGCTATTATTCTAAACCAACGAGCCAAAGCAGAAATGGCCGCGAAAAGGCCGCCGATTATGGTTCGACGGGCTCGCCACGAGCGGCGGCCTGATCTTCAATGCCTGGTTTGCTTGTGGCAGAGAATCCGGATTCTTCGCTGCGCTCAGAATGACACACTGAGTGTTGGGCGCTGCCCTTGACCCGCAGGTTGCACAGGCCATACAATAGACTTGTTGACCAGGCAAGCTCAACAGGGCAGGGAGGAAGCTGCGGTGACCGTGTTCTCCGTCTCCCGTAAGAAGAAGGAGGCCGCCGGCAGGCCGGCAAAGGGCTTGCGTCAGGCGGGCGCGCCTCGCTCGACCGCCCCCACGGAGGCGGAGCGAGACCTGCTGCTGGCCGTCCTCGACGCCGTAAGCCGGACGCGCACGGTCAACGAGTACCTGGAGCATCTTGTACGGCGCCTGCAAGACTACTCCCACTGTGGTAGCATCGGCATCCGCCTGCTGGACGACGAAGGCAACATCCCCTATGCCTGCTACACCGGTTTCAGCCAGGAGTTCTTCCGCTCCGAAGGCAGGCTATCCGTACACCGCGACCAATGCTTCTGCATCAACGTGGTCACGCGCGAAACTCCCTCCGGCCTGCCCTGCTACACTCAAGGCGGCTCCTTTTTGAGCAACGGGTTGAGCAAGCTGCTGGACTCCGTCCCTGAGGAGAAGATAGGCCGCTCGCGCCGGATGTGCAAGCGCTTCGGCTACGAGTCGGTGGCGCTGGTCCCGGTGAGGCATCAAGACCGGACTCTGGGACTGATCCACCTGGCGTACGAGGCGGAGAACCGGATTCCCACGGAGACGGCGCAGCTTCTGGAGCGAGTGGGCCTTTATGCAGGCGATGCGCTGCACCTGTTCCTGACCGAGGAAGCGCTCCGACAGTCGGAGGCCCGATATCGGATGCTGGCGGAATCCAGGCCCGACGGGGTGCTATCGCTGGACGCCGGGCGGAAGGAACTGGAGGAGCTGCGAGATGAGTTCCTCGACATCGCCTCTCATGAGATGCGAAGCCCGCTCACCGTGATCATCGGGGCTGTCAATACAGCGCTGGCGGAGCAGACCCGGCTGGACCCCGAGGAGACGCGCCAGCTACTGCAGGACGCCGCGTCGGAGGCGGAGACACTGTCTTCGCTGTTGAGCAATTTCATCGAGATCTCCCGCGCCCAGACCGGCCGTCTGGCGCTGGAACCAGAGCCTGTGAACATCAAGAAGGTGGCGCGGGAAACCGTCGACAAGATCGCGCGGCAATATACCGGCCACCGGATCGTGCTCGACTTCCCGAAGCGGCTGCCCAAGGTCCTGGCCGACCAGCCGAAGGTGGAGCGCATCCTGTCCAACCTGCTGGAGAACGCGACGCGCCACTCTCCGGCAGGCAGTGAGATACGGGTTTTCGCCCAGCCACGAAAAGAGCACCTGACCATAGGCGTCAGCGACCAGCGCGCAGGCACAACCCAGGCGCGGGAAGACCTCGTTGCCGCCTTGCAGTACCCGGAGGACTCCCGCTCCATCAAAGGCGCCGGGATGGGGCTGCTTGTCTGCCGCAGGCTGGTCGAAGCGCACGGGGGCAGCATCTGGGTAGACTCCGAGGCTGTCCAGGGCTGCACCCTCCTGTTCACCCTGCCCTGGGGCCGCAGCTAACCTGAAGGGCGCGCACGTCTGCAAGCGGCGCGTTCCGCCGTATCCTCCCCTTGCTCCCAGATTTGACCTTCTATCCGGCGTTTGATATACTCAGCGATGGTTTTCCCCGTACCCACACGTCATTTCGGAGTCAAGAGCAACATTGCCCAGATACGCACAGGTTGTCGGCTGGGGCAAGTGCCTGCCCCAGAGAGTGCTCACCAATCGGGAACTGGAAGTCAGCATCGATACCACCGATGCCTGGATCCAGAGCCGCACTGGAATCAAGGAACGCAGGATCGCAAGCGATTCCGAGACGGCATCCAGCCTGGCGGTGCCCGCGGCCAGGATGGCCCTGGAGACGGCGCACGTTTCGCCGGAGTCCGTCGACCTGGTTATCGTGGCCACGGCCACGCCTGACCGGATATTCCCCTCATGCGCCGCAACGGTGCAGAACGCCCTCGGAGCGCGCAAGGCCGGAGCTTTCGATATCAATGCCGCCTGCACGGGCTTCATGTACGCTCTGGTAACCGCATGCCAGTTCGTCACCTCCGGCACCTTCAAAAACGTGCTGGTGATCGGCAGCGAGGTGTATTCGCGCATTCTGGACTGGAAAGACCGCAGCACCTGCGTGCTCTTCGGCGATGGGGCCGGGGCAGTGCTGGTGCAGGCAAGCGACGACGCCCCCGGGATGCTCGGATTCGTGCTGGGCAGCGACGGCTCGGGCGCCGATATGCTTTACGTGCCTGGCCCGTGCGGCACGCCGCAGTCCAGCCCGAACGGGCGCTATTTCCTGGCTATGAACGGGCCGGAGGTATTCCGGTTTGCCATCACGACAACCAGGAAAGCCACCCAGCAGGCGGTGGCCGCATCCGGACTGACCATGTCGGATATCGACCTGTTCGTCTCGCACCAGGCCAACAGCCGCATCATCTGGGCAGCGGCGAAGTCGCTCGGCCTGCCTCCGGAGCGTGTTTTCACCAACGTGGAGCAATACGGCAACACCTCGGCCGCTTCTATTCCCATAGCGCTCTGCGAAGCCGTGGAGCAGGGCAAGCTTCATGCAGGCAATCACGTGGCGCTGGTGGGCTTCGGGGGCGGCCTGAGCTGGGGCGCCGCGGTACTGCGCTGGACAGTCAACTGAATCGAGCCGCCCGGTCGGTCGCAGTCAATACAAAGAGGAGGAGGACAGCCTTGAAGGCATCATCCACTAATGCCCTGGCGCTGCCCTCCACCCGGACCATCGTAAGAACGGTCCAGAAGAAGGCCTGATGGAAATAACCTGGTTCGGTCACTCATGCTTCCGCCTCAAGGGAAGGGGAGTCGCGCTGGTCACCGACCCCTTCGATAAGTCCCTGGCTTACCCCTTGAACAAGCCAGCCGCTGACATTGTCACAGTGAGCCATCAGCACCCCGGGCACAACTTCGTCGCCGGAGTCGGCGGGAAGCCCAAGGTGCTCAAAGGCCCTGGAGAATACGAGATATCCGGCGTCTCCATCACCGGCATCAGGACCTTCCACGACGCCCAGAAGGGCCAGCAGTTCGGCCCCAACGTGGTGTACCTTATCGAGATGGAAGACCTGCGCATCTGCCACCTGGGAGACCTGGGCCACGTGCCTACCGCCGAGCAGGTGGAGCAGATCGATGGCATTGACGTCCTGCTTGTCCCCGTGGGCGGCGTCACCACCATCAACGCCGAGCAGGCCGCCGAGGTTATCCGGCTGCTGGAGCCCAAGCTGACCATACCCATGCACTACCAGACGGAACTGGCGCGGCCAGACCTCCAGCCGCTGAGCCGCTTTCTCAAGGAAACCGGCCTCGCGGAGGCCCCGCCTGCTCAGCCCAAGCTCGTCGTCAGCAAGTCCAGTTTCCCCACCGGCAACCTGGTGGTATTGGACTACCCCAAACCAAGCGCCTAGAGCCAGGCAATCCTATGTCATTCTGAGGAGCGAAGCGACGAAGAATCTCGTCGTCTCAGGCATATGAGGCACGAGATCCTTCGCTCCGCTCAGGATGACATGAGGGCACCGACCACGAAGCAATACTACGTCTACATC
>JAUSJJ010000019.1 GCA_030647705.1 Dehalococcoidia bacterium | reverse complement strand
TTGTGCTATAATCAACCCCAAGTATCTAAAGTCATGATGAAAAAGGTGCATTATGTCAGACAAAGAGACAAGGCAAGGCATCATCTCCCAGTTCCGGCTCCACGAGAAGGATACGGGCTCCTCGCAGGTCCAGGTTGCGCTGCTTACTGCGCGCATAACCCGGCTCAACGAGCACCTCAAGGTCTATTCCAAGGATCACGGCACGCGTCGTGGGCTGATGAAGCTGGTGGGGACGAGGCGTCGTCAGTTGGGGTACATCAGCAAGAACGACGTGGAGAAGTACCAGGAGATAATCAAGAAGCTCGGACTGCGCAAATAACCCCGGTAGCTCCCATTGTCTTGCGGGCGCCGTATTCAGTGACGGGTGGAGGAGTATTCAAACTTGTCTAAGACATTCCAGGTTACAATCGCCGATAAAGACCTCATCATCGAAACAGGAGAGGTGGCAGGGCAGGCCAACGGTGCGGTCACAGTACGCTACGGCGATACTGTGGTGCTGGTGACGGCGTGCATGTCTCCAAAGCCCCGCGAAGGGGCTGATTTTTTGCCTCTCACCGTGGACTACGAAGAGAGGCTCTACGCCGCGGGCAAGATACCCGGTGGATTCATCAAGCGGGAGGGTAGGCCCAGCCAGGGGGCCATCTTGGCCATGCGCCTCACCGACAGGCCGATACGCCCGCTTTTCCCCAAGCACCTGCGCCACGAGATACAGGTCATCACGACCGTGTTCTCCGCCGACCAGGAAAACGATCCCGACATCCTGTCTATCATAGGATCATCTGCCGCTCTGAGCATCTCGAGCATACCGTTTGACGGGCCGGCATCGGCAACGCGCATCGGTTACATCGATGGCCATCTCGTGGTCAACCCCACTTATACGCAATTGACCAAGAGCGACCTGGACCTGGTAGTAGCCAGCACCAGTGATGCAGTGATGATGGTCGAGGCCGGCGCCCGCGAGGTGTCCGAGAGCGTAATGATGGAAGCGATCAGGCTGGGCCACGAGGTCAATCAGGACATCATCCGGCTCCAGCAGCAGCTTGTCCAAGCCTGCGGCAAGCCGAAGGTGGCAGTGAAGCCGGAAGAGAAGCCGGTCCAGCTCCAATCGAAGCTGGCCTCCGTGCTTGGCAGTCGCATCCCCGAGATATGCTCGATCAAGGAGAGGGTGGAGCGGGAGCAGGCATTGGCCGCTCTGGTAGAAGAGCACCGGACGGATCTCGGAGACGAGTTCTCGGATCAGCAGATTGCGGCTGCCCTGGAAACTCTGGTCAAGGCCGAGATGAGGCGCAACATTCTGGAGAAGGGCATTCGCCCCAGCGGGCGGCGGCTCACCGAGATCCGCGCCATCACCGGTAGAGTCAGCGTCTTGCCCCGGACCCACGGTTCAGGGCTTTTCACCAGGGGACAGACCCAGGTGCTGACCATTGCCACTCTAGGGTCATTGAGGGAAGAGCAGCGTCTGGATGGCCTGAGCCAGGAAGAGACCAAACGGTTCATGCACCACTACAACATGCCGCCCTTCAGCAACGGTGAGACCAAGCGCATGGGGTCGCCGGGTCGGCGAGAGATTGGGCACGGCGCCCTGGCCGAGAGGGCCCTGCTGCCGGTCATACCCAGCCCGCAGGCATTTCCCTACACAGTGCGGCTGGTCTCCGAGGTGCTGAGCTCCAACGGCAGCACTTCTATGGCCAGCGTCTGCGGCAGCACGCTGGCGCTGATGGACGCGGGCGTTCCTATCAAGGCGCCTGTGGCCGGAGCTGCCATGGGATTGATCATGGGGTCGGACGGCAAATACGCTGTCCTCACCGACATCGAGGGCGTCGAAGACTTCTACGGAGACATGGACTTCAAGGTGGCTGGTACCCCGGACGGGATCACGGCCTTGCAGCTTGACACCAAGATCAGGGGCGTCCCGTTCGCCGTCATGGAAGAGGGCTTGCAACAGGCGCGCGACGCCCGTCTCTTCATCCTGGACAAGATGAAGGAGACCATCACCGCCAGCCGCCCGGAGCTAAGCAAGTACGCCCCACGCATGTACAAGATGAACATCGATCCGGAAAAGATCCGCAACGTCATCGGTCCCGGCGGCAAGGTCATCCGCTCCATCATCGAAGTGACTAAGACCACCATAGACATCGAAGATGACGGCAGCGTGATCATCGGCTCCCCCGATGAAGAGGCGGCCCAGAAAGCGATCAAGATGATCGAAGACCTGACCAAAGAGGTCGAGGTCGGTACTGTCTATACAGGCAAGGTGACCAGAATAATGAACTTCGGCGCGTTCGTGGAGGTGCTTCCGGGCAAAGAGGGCCTGGTGCACGTCAGCGAGCTTGCCGAGTATCCCGTTTCCAATGTAGAAGATGTGGTCAAGGTCGGTGACGAGATTCAGGTCATGGTCACCGAAATCGATCGCATGAATCGCATCAACCTTTCCCGTCGTGCGGTGTTCCAGAAGCTGTCCGGCGGCAGCGCCGGCGCTGCTGGCCCCGGTCCTGGCAGCCCACCGCCCCATCGCGCCGGCCCCCCTCCTGGAGCCCGGCCCCAACGGCCGCCATTCGCAGGCGCCGGCGGTGGAGAGCGCAGAGGGCCGCCTCCGCACAGAGACGACCAGGGGCCCAGGAGTGGTCCTCCCCCCGGGCGGCCATTCGAGCGAAGATAAACACTGAGGTCTTAAATGGCCCAGCCAATTAGAGTTGTCGTCCACGGAGCAGCCGGCAAGATGGGCCGCGAGGTGCTGAACGCCCTCTGCCACGCGCCCGACCTCAAGCCGGTGGGAGCCGTAGACAAGGCAGTCAGCGGGGATGAGCTGGCTCTTCCTGATGGCTCCGGCGCTGTCCCTTTCTCCTCAGACCTGGCTTCAATCATCGCCCGGACGAAGCCGGACGTCCTGATTGACTTCAGCACGGCATCCGCGGCCATGCCTGCGTTGCGGACCGCGGTCCAGAATGGCGTCCGCCCGGTGGTAGGCACCACCGGCCTGTCTCCTGCGGATGTCCAGGAGATCGAGACGCTGTGCCAATCCAAGCATTTGGGTGGAGTAGTGGCGGCCAATTTCTCGCTCGGCGCAGTGATGCTGATGCACCTTTCCCAGATAGCTGGCAAGTATTTCGATTTCGCCGAGATTATAGAGCTTCACCACGACCAAAAGGCTGATGCCCCTTCCGGCACTGCGCTGGCCACCGCCAGGATGATGGCCGAGGCTAGGGGCAAGCCCTTCATCCATCCGCAAACATCCAAACAGAACCTGCCGGGGACCCGTGGCGGGGAGTTGGAAGGCATCAGCATTCACAGCGTCCGTCTTCAAGGGTTGCTGGCCCATCAGGAGGTTATCCTGGGGGGCCTCGGGCAGACCCTCACCATCAGGCATGATTCGATCAGCCGTGAATCTTTTATGCCCGGCGTAGTCCTGGCTGCCCGAGAGGTCATGAAACTGGACAAGCTGGTCATCGGCCTGGACAGGTTACTCGGCCTCTAGGAGAGAAGGATGAAAGGCTTCAACGTAGCCATACTTGGAGCGACCGGGCTGGTGGGGCAGGAACTCGTCAAGGTGCTGGAGGAACGCAAATTCCCCGTCGCCTCTCTAGAGTTGCTTGCGGCCGAGCGTTCCGGGGGTAGGCGGGTCTTCGTCAACCGCACCGAGCTAGAGGTGAAGGACGCGACCAGCCGCTCATTCGACAGGATCGACATCGCCCTGTTCACTGCGAGCGCTGAGGTCTCACGCCACTTCGCCCCGATAGCGGCACAGGCCGGAGCAGTCGTGGTGGACAACAGCGCCGCCTTCCGCACCGACACTGAAATACCGCTGGTGGTGCCGGAGATAAACCCCGACGACATCAAGTCCCACCAGGGGATCATCGCCAGTCCCAATGCCGCTGCCGTACAGACAGTGATGGCGCTGTACCCGTTGCACCGGATGAATCCCGTCAAGAGGGCCGTGGTGGCCACCTACCAGTCGGTTTCAGGGTCGGGAGCGGCCGCCATGGAGGAGCTAAGCACTCAGACCCGTCTGGTGATGGAGGGCCGCGCCGCGGTCCCGCACGTGTACCCACACCAGATTGCGTTCAACCTTCTGCCGGAGATAGACGTTTTTCTGGATGACGGCTATTCCAAAGAGGAGTGGAACCTGGTCCAGGAGGCGCGGAGAATACTCCATGCCCCCGAGTTGCCCATGTCGGCCACCTGTGTGCGGGTCCCTGTCTTTATCGGATACAGCGTGGCCATAACCGTCGAACTCAGCCGCGCGATGAACCCCGACGATGCCAGACGCATACTGGCTGACGCCCCCGGAGTCAAGCTGATGGACGACCCGTACGTGAGCCTGTACCCGCAGCCGTGGTCGGTGGCAGGCCTGGATGATGTTTTTGTGGGACGGGTGCGGACGGATGGTTCTCATCCCAATGGACTGGCTATGTGGGTAGTTGCTGACAATCTACGAAAAGGGGCGGCTCTGAACGCTGTCCAGATCGCCGAGGCCGGTATCCAGCGCGGCTGGATACCCAGGAGGAAGTAACCCTGTGGAGAAACTAGGACGTCTGATAACGGCAATGATCACCCCCTTCGACGAAAGGGGCAACGTCGACTATGGTCAGGCGCGGAAGCTCGCCCTGGCGCTGCTTGATTCGGGCAGCGATGGGTTGGTGGTATCGGGTACCACCGGAGAATCTCCCACTCTGAGCAAAGAAGAGAAGCTCAAGCTTTTCGCCGAGGTGAAATCGGCGGTGGGCACGCGGGGAGCGGTCATCGCAGGGACCGGCAGCAATAACACCGCGGATAGCGTCGCACTGACCAAGCAGGCCGAAGCAACGGGAGTGGATGCCGCGCTGCTGGTAGTGCCCTACTACAACAAGCCGACCCAGGAAGGGCTCTACGAGCATTTCAAGGCCATCGCATCCGGCACCAAGCTGCCCTGTATCGTGTACAACGTGCCGGGTCGCACAGTGACCAGCCTTTCCGTAGATACGGTCGTCAAGCTCAGCCATATCGATAACCTTATTGGCATCAAGGAAGCCAGTGGCAACCTGGAGCAGGTCGCCAAGATCATCGAAGGCACGCCGGACAGCTTCGCCATGTTCAGCGGAAACGACTCCGATACGCTGCCGATCCTGGCCCTCGGTGGCTACGGAGTGATCAGCGTGGCCTCTCATCTGGTCGGCGTGCAGATCAAGGACATGATAGACCGGTTCGTCAAGGGCGATACGACCGGGGCTGCGGCAGCCCATCGCCGTCTGCTGCCTCTGGTGAATGCCCTGTTCCTGGTGTCCAACCCCATCCCGGTGAAGTATGCCGTGAACAAGCTCGGGTTCAGGGCGGGCAAACCTCGCCTGCCGTTGATGGAGCCCGATACCAAGACCGCAGCCGCCATTGATGCCGCGCTCAAGAACTACAAGATAGACCTTCCGGTGCGCTGAGGGCAGCCTTGGCCTTATCGAGGCAACGTTTTGGTTGAAAGAAGCCACAGCCGGCGGATGAAGGTTGTGGCTTTCTTATTGTCCCGGGGCAATTAACCCGAAACTTGGGGGGAGGGTAGGCCAATGATTCTTCTGCAACGTTTGTTGGCGATGTTGTCGATTCTGTTCTTTGCAGGCATTGGGTGGCTTGGAGTTTGGGTGTTCCGCCATCCCGAAACCGTGGCAACAGTAGTGTCACGGATCAGGGATTGGCTGGCAAGGTCAGGCTTCGTGGATGCTCGTTACAACGAGCGAGAGCGGTGGGTGAAATCGCGACTCATGATGGCAGGTGTGCGTCTTGTAGGGGTGGTGTGGGCGGCCGTGGGATTTGCCAGCGCCGGTTTCTTGACATG
>JAUSJJ010000018.1 GCA_030647705.1 Dehalococcoidia bacterium | reverse complement strand
TGGAGCACAAGATCGTCACCGACCAGAGAGCAACCGACATCGAGAACCAGGTACTGGCGGACATTGAGGAAGCGGTGAAATTCGCAGAGTCGGCCCCGCTGCCTGCCCCGGAAGAACTCTACACTGACGTCTACGCCCCATAGTCTGCACCCTTATGAGAATACATTAGCAACGAAAGGCGGAAAATATGCCAGAAAAACGCATGCGAGAAGCCATAAACGATGCGATAAGGTTGGAGATGAGGAAGAACCCCAAGATCTTCCTCGCCGGCGAAGACGTCGCCTTGTTCGGTGGAGCCTACGGCGTCACCCGCGGGCTGATGAAGGAGTTCTCCGAAGCTAGGGTGAAGGACACCCCCATCAGCGAGTCGGCCATCATCGGCCTTGCCGTGGGCGCTGCGGCCGCTGGCCTGCGCCCCATCGTCGAGATTATGCACATCGACTTTCTTGGCGTCTGCATGGACCAGCTCTTCAACCAGGCTGCCAAGATGAGATACATGTACGGCGGGCACGCCAGCATACCGATGGTGCTCCGCATGAACACCGGGGCCGGTTTCCGCGCTGGAGCACAGCATTCTCAGAGCCTGGAAGCATGGCTCTGTCACGTGCCAGGCCTCAAGGTGGTATATCCGTCAGATTCATATGACGCCAGAGGGCTGCTGACTGCCGCTCTTAGGGACAACAACCCCATCGTATTCCTGGAAGACAAGAAGCTGTACGGCAGAAAAGGCGAAGTCCCTGATGAGGATTACACCGTACCGCTGGGCAAGGCCGCCATCAAGAGAGAGGGCAAGGACGTCACGGTCGTTACCTGGGCCGGAGTGCTGCACCAGGCCATGGCCGCAGCCACCAAGTTGGCCGAAGAAGGCATCTCGGTCGAGGTAGTCGACCCCAGGACCCTGCAGCCGCTCGACACTGACACCATCATCAAATCGGTGAAGAAGACGCACCGGCTGGTAGTGGCGCATGAGGCGGTCAGGTTCGGCGGATTCGGGGCAGAGATCGCTGCCACGGTCGCCGAGGAGTGTTTCGACTACCTCGATGCGCCGGTCAAACGCATAGGCGCGCCGTTCACCCCGATCCCATTCAGCCCGCCGCTTGAGGACGCCTACATCCCCAATCGGGACAAGATCGCCGCGGTGATCAGAGAAATCGTAAAGAAGTAGTTTCCGTCGACTGAAGTCGCAAGACCGGGCAGGGAAGAACGCCGCTACCAAACGGAATGGCCGGCCTAACCCTGCCCGTCGTGTGTCCGGCAGCCCGGCAGTTGTCGCTGATGTGGAAAGGAGACCAACCCTGACATGGCAACACGCATAGTCATGCCCAAACTCATGATGACCGTTTCTGAGGGCACCATCACTCGTTGGGTGAAGGGCCAGGGGGAGAAGGTGGAGAAGGGCGAGACCCTCATGACCATCATGACCGAAAAGATCGAGTATGAAATGCAGGCCCCCGAGTCGGGAATCGTCCACGTCGTAGTGCCGGAGGGCGTGACCGTCCCGTACGGAAGGACAGTCGGCTGGCTTCTGGCCACGGGCGAGGCAGTGCCGGACGTGGGGGAGGAGGCAGTAGTCAGGATGTCGTCGGTGGTCGACGAAGTTGCCCAGACCGAGTCACTGATGAAGAAGCCCCAGCCTTCAGCGGCGCCAGCGGCGGCAGCCCCTGCCCCGGCGCCGGCGCCTGCCGCGCCGGCCGGTCCGGTGAAGGCATCTCCCGCTGCCAAGCGTCTGGCCAGCGAACTCGGAGTCGATCTGTCCAGAGTCAAAGGCACCGGCCCCGACGGCAGGATCGTCGAGGACGACATCAAGAAGGCCGCCGAAGCCAGCCAGGCCGCCCCGGCCCCGGCTCCCGCCGCGTCAAAGCCTGCGCCCGCTGCTTCAGCCCCGGCTGCGCCGGCTGCGGCCCCTGCCGCTCCGCCCAAGGTGGCCAAGTTCGCCGGTGTGCGTAAGATCATCGCCGACCGCATGATGGCCAGCATCCACGGCTCCGCCCAACTGACCAACGCAGTCGAGATAAACGTCACCGATCTGGTGAAACTGCGCAACCAGCTTGTCGAAGAGTGGAAGGACAAGGGAGTCCGGCCCACCTATACTGACATCATTATCAAGGCCTCGGCAAGGGCCCTGGGAGAATACCCGCGCGTCAACGCCAACGTCATCGGAGACGAGATCCATTACCGGCAGGACATCAACGTGGGCATGGCCACCGCCCTCCCCGATGGGCTGATCGTCCCGCTGATACACAACACCGACAAGAAGAGCCTGCTCGAAATCGCCAAGTTGACCAAGGTCCAGGCAGAGAAGGCCCGCAACAACAAGCTCAGCGGAGAGGACATCACCGGCGGTACGTTCACCGTGAGCAGCCTGGGCATGTACGGCACCGACGTCTTCACTCCCATCATCAACCAGCCGGAAGTAGCCATACTCGGAGTTGGACGCATTGTGGAGAAGCCGGTGATCTTCAACGGGGACATCTGCAAGCGCTCCATGATGTGGCTCAGCCTGACCTACGACCATCGAGTCGTGGACGGGGCAGTAGCCGCAGAGTTCCTGCGCCGGATGAAAGACCTGCTGGAGAAGCCGCACCTGATCTTCATCTAGCGGCGCCGGTCGCAATACAGACGTTCAGGGGGCCTGGAGCATCTGCTCCAGGCCCCCTTTCGTTTCAGAGGAGACGCCCTCTCGTCGATCGCTCTGGTTGCGCCTCTGCCTGAAACGTAGTAGAATGAAGGCTAACGTTTGAAAGGCGGCTATGGACAACTACCCTGTCCTTGTTCTCAACCTCAACTACGAACCGCTGAACGTGTGTCACTTTCACCGCGCGGTCGTCCTGTTGTGGCAAGGCAAAGCCGAAATCCTGGAGAACGGCCGAGGACTGATCCACACTGCATCCACCTCCATGCCCATCCCGTCAGTAATCCGGCTCGTGTCTTATGTCAAGCGCCCCCGGCCTCAACGCAAGTTGACCAGGCGGGAGATCTTCATCAGAGACCAGTACACCTGCCAGTACTGCGCGAAGCAGGCGCGAGACCTCACTCTCGACCACGTTATCCCCCGATTCCTTGGCGGCCCTCACTCCTGGGAGAACCTAGTCAGCGCCTGCGGCGCCTGCAATCGTCACAAGGCCGGCCGCACGCCAGCCCAGGCGCAGATGAAGCTCCTCCATCAGCCCTATCGCCCCCGTTTCAGCAGCTATCACCTCATCAACTATTCGTTCCACAAACAGGAAGAGTGGGACAAGTACATCCCGGAGTGGGAACGGGAGCAGGTCCATCTCAGTTGCCCCTAGGGACCCCGGCAGCCGGCGCCAGTATCAGCGCCGCGCGCGCTCCATATCCAGCAACGCCTTCTTCATCTCCAATCCTCCGCCGAAGCCGCAGAGACTGCCGTCGCTGGCGACCACCCGGTGGCAGGGTATCACCAGGGGCAGCGGGTTTGTCGCCATGACCCTGCCCACCGCACGGGCCGCACCAAGCCTGCCCACCTCGCGCGCCACGTCAGCGTAGCTCCTCGTCTCCCCATACGGTATGCGGCTCACCGCCTCCAGTACCGAGCGCCGGAAGTCGCTGCACCTTCCAAGATCAAAACGCCTGTCGAAAGCGACCTTCTCTCCACTCAAATAGTCGCGAAGCTGCGCCATCAATCTGACCAACGCGGGGTCATCGCCGCCGGATTCCAGGCCCGGGGACATCAGGGCCTCTTCGGCAGCCTCGGCGCTGACGCAAGGCAACGTGACCCGTTTCAGGCCAGCCGCTGAGGCGGCAACCCCAATCCAACCCAGCCTGGTCGGGAACACCACGAATCTCATCTCATCGCCTCCTCTGGAGTCTGCCCTACAGCATAGCTCGCACTGAGTGACTTGGCAAGCTCACGGACCGACCCTGCTCCTCGCCCCCGCAGGCCACATTCAGAGATGTACCCTGCGGGGAGGATAGAGACCCTCGGCGATGACCGCTTTTCTTGACTTTCGGAGACCCAGGTGGTATGCTTTTTTGTAAAAGGGGGTGAGGTG
>JAUSJJ010000007.1 GCA_030647705.1 Dehalococcoidia bacterium | reverse complement strand
GGCCGTGGGTATGGACATCGACCACTTCTATGGGGTGCTGATGGAGGACAGGGCTATCCGGACCGACCTGTTCGCGCCGCAGTTCACCGCCGAGATCAAGCAGGTGATGGCAACCACCAAGCTGCCCTTCATAATCAAGGGCGTGCTCAGCCTGAGCGACGCGGAGAAGGCTGTGCAACTGGGGGCATCGGCAATTGTGGTGAGCAACCACGGCAGCGGCTCGCTGGAATTCGGCCTTCCGTCGATGGTTGCGCTGCCGGAAATCGTTGAGGCGGTGGGCAACAGGGTGACGGTGCTCGTCGATACCGGCTTCGAGACCGGCAACGACGTTTTCAAAGGCCTGGCGCTGGGCGCGAAAGCGGTGGGTCTGGCCAGCCCGGTGATACTTGCCTGGTGCGCCGACGGCGCTCAGGGGGTCGAGTTGCTCATCAACCAGGTCACTGCGGAGATGCAGCGCACCATGGCGGCGACGGGCTGCGCGAATGTGGCGGCGATCAACGGGGGTATCATCAGAGAATTGCCCTTTACGATGTAGGTCCCCCATCTCTCTAGCTTTCCGACTGATCGGAATCCCGTATGACAATCGGGACTTGTCGAACCACAGCGGCCGGTGAATGAAAATAGACAGACCTTCGACAAGCTCAGGGGGAGTGGGATCACGAAGCCGCTCGTGGTGAGCCTGTCGCACCATAGCGGGCGGTGAAGCACATCATGGGCTGGCCCATTCAATGATTTGGAAGGGAACACAGTGGACACCACGAAACCTCGACTGATCGAAGCCTGGGACTTGCCCCAGGCCTGGTTTTTCGCCATCAAGACCATCTACGAGTCCGGCGTCCTCTTCAAGGTGGAGAGCGGCTCCGAGATCACCGACACGAAGAAGATCGCTATGGTGTTGAGCATCAGCCATCCGGAGAACCGGCCGCTTCTGCATGAGCAGGCCCCCTGCGACCTGGCCTATATCGAGAATACCTACCTGGACTACCTCTTCGAGGATACCAAGACCAAGGAGGAGTCCTACACATACGGCCAGCGGCTGCGCAAGCCGGTCGACCAGATTCAGAAGGTCATCGAAGGCTACAAGAGAGTGAAGGGCACCCGGCAGAACACCATCGTGGTGAGAATACCCCAGGACCTGGATGAGCCTGAGCCGCCCTGCCTCACCATTATCGATACCGAGATAATGGACGGACGCCTCGTATTCTATCCCTATTTCCGCTCCTGGGACTGCTTCGCCGGGCTGCCAGCAAACCTGGCCGGGCTGCAGTACCTCAAGGAGTACATGGCCATGGAAATCGGCGTTGCCCCCGGAGCCACCGTCGCCATGTCCAAGAACCTCCACCTCTATCAGAGGCAGTTCGGCCACGTGGAGCAGGTCATCTACCGGTGAAAGGCGTCGCATGACCAAGAAGAGCGCCCAATTTCCAAGACGAAACGATAAGCCCCAATTAGACCCGGCGCAGAGGACTCAGGCGCTGGTCAAGCGGGTGAGGTGGATCATCCCCTCTTTCGGCGTGCTGGCCATATTCCAGAGCGTGCTGGCGATAATCAACGACCCCAACTGGAAGTCGTGGAGCCTGCAGGACAGGATACTCCTCATTGCGGGGGTAGTGGTCACGCTCGCAGCCATCTTCGCTGTCCTCTATTTCCTGGTGCTGTTCATCATCCGGCGTTTCTTCTCGAAGTTGTTGAGGTAGGGGCCGCCAGGGAAATGCCTCGCGGGGCCCGGCTTCGGCAAGGGGCGAGTTCGGGGACGGGGTAAGCTTATCAGGAGGCGATCTTCTTCGGCCTTTTTCTCCACCAGTAGACCAGCAGCCCTATCGCTGTCAGCAGGACCACTCCGCCGATCACGCCAAGGATAGCGCGGGGGCCGGTGGCCCACTGCGTCAGACGGGAGATGCCGAATCCCAGGCCGCTGCCCAGGAGGATGAAGCCTCCATCCCAGATCAGTCCTGACGCCGCGACCCCCAGCGCGAAGCCGATGTACTTCAGGCCCAGTGTGCCGGAGGATATCGAGGCCGGCACGATGAGTCCAGGAATAAGCCTGGCCAGCAGCACCCCGAAACCGCCCCAGACGTTGATATAGGATTCCACCTTCGTCATCAGCTTGGTCAACCTGCCGGCATGCCTGTTCAGCCAGGCCATGACCAGCTTTCGATTCAGCCGGGCCAGCCAGTAGAGAACGGCTGCCCCGATTTGCCTGCCGATGAAGGCGAAGATGAGGACGGACAGGAATTCCCAGTGGCCGCTGCCCACCTGGTAGCCGACAACCAGCAGCACGCCCTCCATGATGAAGGGCACTGGCACGGCTATCTCACCCAGGAAGGCCAGCAATAGGGCCGCCACGAAGAGGCTGAAAAGGAGGCCCTCCCCTTCACCCCAGCTCGGCCACGACAGTCCCAGTATGGCAACGGCGGCCGGACACCATCCGGTGAGGTCAGGCCAGGTTGCAATCGCGCCTTTCCAGGGCGGGACAGGACTACACGCCGGACCGATGTGTACTGGCAGTTCCCGGTTAGCCAATGGACCACTCACTACGATAATGTCGAAGCGGCGGCATTGCGCCCCGCCTT
>JAUSJJ010000102.1 GCA_030647705.1 Dehalococcoidia bacterium | reverse complement strand
TGTCATATTACGGCCGCTCTATCAGACCCCCTTGGGCCATTAGCTCAGCTGGTTAGAGCGCGGTCCTGATAAGACCGAGGTCCTTGGTTCGACTCCAAGATGGCCCACCAAACTGTACGGTATCAAGAACTCCGGCCAACTCCTCCCTGCAGCCTCCATATGTCACAGGCATCGCACAGGTCAACAGTATTTCCTTGCCGGTTACTTTGACCTCTTTGATGAAGCTCCGGATGACATCCTCTTGCCCCGAGAGCGGGCCGCAGGCTAGTACCGCCCTGAGATACCGCACGCGGTCCTTCACTGTCTTCTTTTCGGCAAGCTGTATGCCGATCTGCCGGCGATTGCCCCGGTTCCAGCCTTGCCACCCGCCGTTGGTCCTCTCGTTCCACAGAGCCGGCGCACATCCGGCGCAGTGTCTTGACCATCGTCCATTTGCCGTCTCCTCGGAGTGAATCGGTCTACACCCAATGCTGTTTTCAGCACGATGATGTGCCGGGGGGGAAGGGGCGCCAACGATGTGGATTGGCCGCCTGTTGCGCAGTGCCCTGCAGCATGATATAGTGTGTTCGGCGCCAGAATATGCTCTGCCCATCTCTGTCGAGCCCCGTTTCAAGCAAGAGGACTTTGCGGCAAAGGGGGTGCTCATGCAGGCACTGGAACGATTGGCCTCTCACATGAAGGAACGCCCCTCCCAGGTCTCCAGGCTGCGCCAGGCCGGCGCCAAGGTTGTCGGATTCTTCCCCGGGGACTACGTGCCAGAGGAGCTCATCTACGCTGCCGGAGCCGTCCCTTTATGTTTGATACACGGCGGTGATACCCGGCCGGTAGACGCTGCCCTCACTGCTACCATTCGCTTTCTCTGTCCCTTTTCCAAGGCCCAATACGGCGAAAAGGTCCTGGGCGAACAACCCTACTACGGCATGGTAGACTTGCTCGTCGCGGCCATTACCTGCCAGCACCTGCGCAAGTCCGCCGACCTCTGGAACTTCTACACTGAGACGCCTGTGTTCCGCTTGGGCATTCCTCATGAATATGACAGCGACTTTGGCCTGAATTACTACGCCGACATGCTGAGGATGCTGAGGAAGCGGCTGAAAGATCTGACGGGAAACGAGGTCAAAGACGCCAGGGTACGCGAGGGAATCGCGTTGTACAATCGCATGAGATCGCTGCTCAAGGATATCAGCGTTGCCCGAATGTCTCCCGGCTCGCCCCTGAGCACATTGGACTTCATCAAGCTGAACCACGCCTCTTGTTATGCCGACCCCGCGTTTATGGTGGAGGTGCTGGCTTCGGTCAAAGAGGAACTGGGCAAGTCCGGAGCAAGCCGCGCCGACGAAAGCGAACCGCG
>JAUSJJ010000004.1 GCA_030647705.1 Dehalococcoidia bacterium | reverse complement strand
CGCCGTTATCGACGGGTGTCCATACAAGCGAATGTGGCCGTCTCAATGACTGTGCGCGGGCTCCGCCTTCGGTTTCACATACGCTTCGTTTACTTGCCTCGCGGGGTGACTCTGCTTGGAGAAGTCCTTGGCAGGTGTTATGTTAACTAGATTGCCGAGCTTGCCCTGCTTGGTCAGACGCTTAACTATCATGACCCAGGCGCAGTCCCTTTCCTTGCTCGTCTCGCACTTGCCGTCCTGTGCGCCTCCGCAGGGACCGTTCAATATGCCCTTGGCGCACATGGCTACCGGGCAAATGCCGCCGAACTCGCCGAGTTTGCAGTCGCCGCAGGCGCGGCACCGCTCGGCCCAAGTCCCTTCTGCCTGTGTGACGCCGATGAAGCGGGTATTCAACCCCGGCATCACCGTCAGAGGTTCGACCATCTCGGCAACAAACTGGACGCCGGCCCCACAGGCCAGCGACAGCACTGCGTCGTAGCCCTTGGCCTTCTCCAGGATGGGCTCGATGTACTCGCGGTCGCACTGGCGCTGGATGGTAGCTTCATCCACCACCACATCCTTGTTCGCCAGTTTGTTGGCCATCCTCAGTTGTGTGGCGAGCAGCTCGACCTCTTTCTCCCCGCCGGCCATGCACACGCTGACGCAGGTGCCGCATCCGAGGACGAGCAGTCTCTTGCAGCCATCTACCTGCTTCTGTATCTCGTCAAAGGGTTTTCTTTCCCCGACAATCATATCATTGTTCCTTCCTCAAGGGATTTGGGCCCAGCTTACGGGCCCTTTCCGTCATCTCGTTGCAGGCAGCAGCGAACTTCGGCGCATCGGAGGCGCCAATGTTGAACATCTCCACCCTCTCCTCCTGAAGCCCCACCTCTTTGAGCAGCTTTTTTGCCTGTGCTACGCGCCGTTTGGCCCTCAGATTTCCTTCCAGGAAATGACAATCGCCTTCCTCTCAGCCGGCAACGAAAGCAGCATCCGCCCCTTCTGCAATGGCCCGTACCAGGTGGAGCGTGTCCACCTTGCCGGTGCACATCAGTTTCACCACCCGCACGTTGGGAGAGTACTCCATGCGCATCGAACCTGCCAGGTCGGCGGCAGAGTAAGCGCAATAGTGACACGCGAATGCAACCACCTTTGGTTCCGGGTTCGCCATCTTCTTTCTCCTTTAAGGACTAGGCTGAGCAGAGCGCCGTGGTCTTGGCCAGCACCTGGGCGTCCTTGTAGTTTTGCAGGGCGATCGCTTTGCGCGGGCAAGCGCTGGCGCAGATGCCGCAGCCCTGACAGGCCGCCGGCTCGATGTACGCTACGCCCTTCTCGGTGATCTTGGGCACATTGAACGGGCACGATCTGACGCAGGTGAGGCAGGCCACGCACCGGTCCTGGTCCACTACGGATATCACCCCGCCCACCATCAGGTGCGGCTTCGACAGCACGGTGACGGCCCGCGATACTGCGCCTCTTGCCTGGACGATAGACTCCGAGATGAACTTGGGGGCGTGAGCCAGCCCGCAAACGTACATGCCCTCGTTGACAAAATCGAGGGGCCGCAGCTTCATGTGGGCTTCCATGTAGAAGCCGTCCTGCGTCAGCGGCAACTTCAGTTTGCTGGCGAAGCTCGCGGCGTCGGACTGAGGCCGTACCGCGCTGCTCAACACGAGCCGGTCCGGCTCCAGCATGATATCCGCTCCAAGGACGGAATCAAACACCTTGACCTTGAGCTTCCCATTCTCCTCGGTGACTTCGGGCTTCCTGTCCACGTTGTAACGGATGAAGGTGACGCCCTTCTCCCTGGCCTCACGGTACTTGAGCTCCTTCATCCCGTAGGTGCGGATATCCCGATACAGGACGTAGACCTCTGTATCCGGGTTGGCATCCCTTATCTTGATAGCGTTCTTGACAGCCTGGCTGCAGCATACGCGGCTGCAGTACATGTGGTCCTCTTCCCGCGAGCCCACGCACTGTATCATAACCACGGAGTTGAGCGATTTGGGGTTTTCGCTGCCCTTGGCGATCCGCTCTTCCATCTCATGCTGGGTCATTACCCGGTCCGACTTGCCATAGAGGTACTCGGTTGGCCGGTACTCAGCCGCACCGGTAGCCAGGATGACAACACCATGGTCTATCTCATCAACTTTGCCTTCGCTGGAGCGGACCAGCGTCTTGTAGTTGCCCACGTATCCGGAGGTCTTCTCTATCTGAGCGCCCGTGTATAGTGTTATCCTGGGCTCTTTCTTGATCTGATCCAGCAGGGATGCGAGCAGCGCCTGCGGGTCTGAGCCCTCCAGGGTGTAATGCAGATGTCTCAGATTGCCGCCAAGCTCCTTCTCTCGCTCCACCAGCGCCGTGTCGAATCCCTGGGAAGCCAGGCCCAGCGCTGCAGTTATGCCCGCCAGTCCCCCGCCGATGACCAGACCGGTGCGTTTGATCTCGGCAGGCGATTCATGCAGAGGCTCCAGCGTGGCCGAACGCGCAACGGCCATGCGGACGAGGTCTTTAGCCTTTACGGTGGCCTCGGGCATGTGGCTGCCATGCACCCAGGAACACTGGTCCCGGATGTTGGCCATCTCAAACAGGTACTTGTTAAGCCCGGCATCTCTGATGGTGTCCTGGAACAGCGGCTCGTGGGTGCGCGGGCTGCAGGAGGCCACCACCACGCGGGTGAGGTTCTTGTCCTTGATGGCCTGGACGATCTTCTTCTGAGTGTCCGTGGAGCAGGTATAAAGGTTCTCTTCAGCATGGACTACGTTGGGCAGGCCTTTGGCATAGTCCGTCACGCCCGGCACGTCGACTACTCTGGCGATGTTGGTCCCGCAGCGACACACGAATACCCCGACGCGGGGCTCCTGGCTGTCCAAGCTTATCTCCGGAGGGTACTCTCTCTGGGTGACCATGGTGCCGCGGGCCTCTGCGATCCCCTCCGAGGCAAGGAATGCCGCGCTGCTGGCCCTCATCACCGACTCCGGAATGTCCATCGGCGCTTCGAATGCGCCGGCGGCGTAAACGCCCGGACGCGATGTCACATTCGGTTTGAGCTCATCGGTCTCGCAGAAGCCGAACCTGTCAACCTTGACCGATAGCTTCTGGGCCAGGTCCTGCGACCCCGCCGAGGGGACCAGCCCTACGGAGAGGACCACCATGTCGAACTCTTCCTGTACCTTCTGTCCGTCCTCGCCCGTGTACTCCATGAGCAGGTTCTTGCTCTGTTGCTTCTCCTTGACCGCAGAGACGATGCTCTTCACGTACCTGACGCCGAACTTGCCTTTGGCCGACTCATAGTATCTCTCAAAGCCCTTCCCATGGGCTCTGATATCGTTGTAGAAAATGGTAGGCTGGATATGGCTGTCATGCTCACGGGCGATGACGGCCTGCTTAGTGGC
>JAUSJJ010000298.1 GCA_030647705.1 Dehalococcoidia bacterium | reverse complement strand
GACCTCTCTGCCAGCGGAGAAGGGAAAAGAAGAGGTGAAGTTGTGCCTGCAATTCGGGCGGAGAAACGCTGGCTTCTGCTCTAGCCCTTGCCGGCGTCATCCGAGATCAGCCCGGCGACTGTCTGCCCCAGCCGGACGCTGTAGTTCACGCCCCGGTCCTGCGGATAGATCTGCGTGGTGTTGGCCAGGTACAGCCCCCTTAGCGGAGTGCGATGCTCCGGGATGCGCGCCGAGTAGTTGGTGGTGATGATGGGCTGACCGGCATCGTCGCGGAACAGGTGGCTTTGCTCCACCCAGCTCGGATCGAATTGGGAATTGATCTTCTTCAGATGCGGCAGGTATTCGGCCAGCAACTGCTCGCGGGTAGCGTTGTACAGCCGATGGCTGGGAGACAGGTAGTTGGAGAGATAGAGGATGTGCTTGCCGCCATAGTTGCTGCGGTTGATGTAGTTGGTATGCTCGATGGCCGCCACGAAGGGGATCGAAGGGTCGCTGATATTCAACCAGTAGATGCGGGACAGCGACTTGTTCATCACCAGCACCAGGCACACGGCAGCCTGGTAGCGCGCCTGCTTCAGCTTCGCCGCATACTCCTCAGGAAGCGCGGGCGCCAGGTTCAGAAACGCCGGCGAGGGCACGGTGGCAAGGACAGCATCGAAGGCCATCTTGCCCTTCCCCTCCACTTCCAGCCCCACAACCTTGCCCCCCTCCGCCAGGACCCGCTTCACCGGGGTGGAGGTATGCAGCGTTCCGCCGGCAGCAGCGATGCGTTGTGCCAGGGCGTCGGTGATCTGGCCGAAGCTGCCCAGCATGTACCCCAGCTTCTCCCGGCCACCCTGCCCACGGGAGGCGAAGCGTAGGTGAATCTTCCCCCAGAACCACACCATCCCCACCTCGCCGGCGCTTTCCCCGAACTTGCCCCTCAGCAGCGGGCCCCAGACCACTTCGTAGTTTCGTTCGCCGGCGTGGCGTTTTATCCACTCTTCTGCGGTGATGCCCTCCAGCTTCTGCCAGTCCTTGAAGCGCCGGAGGTTCATCGCCACCAGGCCCAGGCGGATGCGATCGATGATGCCGATGGGGGTGAACTTCAGCAGATCGGTGGCGGTGACGAAATCGTAGACACGTCCGCCGTGGAAGAAGCCCATCTTGGACTCCAGCCAGACCATGTTCCGGCTCAAGCCAAGCTCGTCTATCAGAGAGATGACGTCGGTGTCGTTGGTGAACAGGTGGTGGTAGAACACCTCCAACCTGGCGCTGTCAACGCGGAAGGTGCCTGCCTGGCCGCCGAGTTCCGGCCTCTTCTCGAAAACGGCCACCTTGTGCCCGGCGCGGCTCAACTGGTACGCAGCGGTGAGCCCGGCGACTCCGCCTCCGATTATGCCAACGTTCACGGTTTGTCCTCCCGGGCAGGAACCGGCAACGGCGCCGGCCTGTCCTTGCTGCTTATCATCTTAGCCAGTGACAGGTTCGCCTGCCACAAGAAGAAAAAACCCAGCAGGCTCACCGGTATCAACAGCACCGCGTGCAGCAGGATAGCGTAGGTTATGGCCACAGACTCCGCCGTGCCGAACAGCACCAGTGTGGTCTTAGTGGCGAACTCGAACGGGCCGATTCCCCCCGAAGAAGAAGGCACGGTCAACAAGAGATTGGCTGCTGCGGTGGCCAGCAGTATCACGTAGAAGGGCTGGTTCAGATTGAAGGCATAGCCCATGGTGAAGTACATTGTCGCCTCGAACAGCCAGACCAGCACTGAAGTGCCGAAGACGGCTGCCAAGTTCAGCGGGCTCTGCAGCACCCCGAAGCCCTGGACAAACCGCGTAGCCATGCCGGCGACCTGGTCACCCAGCCTGTGCGGCAGGAAGCGCACGACAATCGCCACCAAGCGTTGCGTCCGCTTTTCAGAAAGCGCCACTATGAACAGAAAGGCCAGCGCACCCACGAACACAACTGCCGCCAGTTTGGCCAGCGTTTGCAGCCAGTCAGGCATAGCCACGAAGGGCAGCAGCATCACCACTACCACAAAAAAGAGCAGCGCCAGGCCATCGAAAATGCGCTCCACCACTATGGTCCCCAGGATAGACATTTTGCTCAGGCGTTGTTGTTCTCCCAGGATATAGGCCCGGACCACCTCGCCCGCCCTGAGCGGCAGCACGTTGTTGGCCAGATAGCCGATGACCACGGTGGGGAAAAGCCGGTTGGCGCTGACGCTGCGCAGCGGTTTCAGCAGGAAACGCCAACGCAAAGCGCGGAACCAGACCCCGATGAAATAGGCCGCCAGGGCCGGCAGGATGAAGATGTAGTTAGCTTCCCGAAGAGCGCGGCCGACATCGGAGAAATGGACGTTCCGCAGCGCGAAAAACAGGAAAACGAGGGTGACTGCGATCCCGAGCCAGAAGCGTAAGTTTTTTAGCATCGAGTCCTCTTGAAATTGAAACAGTTCCCATTATAGGGGAATCTGCAGAAAGCGACAAGTGCAGGCCTTTTCGTCCGCCCTGCCTGAGCGGGGAGGGACTACGCTGCAAGCGCGGACATCTTCGCCCTCAACTCGCGGGCAGCACTATGGCCGGCGCGGCGTTCCAAACCTGGGCCCCGGTCTTCCGTTGCCTTCTTCGGCTCGGATGGCTATAATCAGTGCCATCAAATCTCATGACAGATC
>JAUSJJ010000287.1 GCA_030647705.1 Dehalococcoidia bacterium | reverse complement strand
AGACTACTATCAGCTTTTCCTCAGGCATTGCTTACACCACCCCACGTTTGCTCGAATCGTGGATTACTACCCACGGCTGAAGCCGTGGGCATAGCATCGCAGTCCGCCCGAGACCGCTGCCCCAGAGCCTGCCCCGTACCTGATACGGGGCTTCAGCCTGGGGTACAAAAAGACGTGCCCGCGCCCGAGGCAACCCAATAGTCCTTGCCCTACTTGCCGGCGTCCTCCTGCTCGAACATGGCGCCCACCGAGAGGCCGGTGTGTATGCGGTGAATAGCCTCGCCCAGGAGCGAGGCGATGGGCAGCACGGTTATCTTGGGCACCCGCTTCTCTTTGGCGATGGGCACGGTGTCCGTAACCACGACCTGCTTCAGCGTGGACTCCGCGATCTTCTGAGTGGCCGCGTCAGAGAATATGGGATGAGTGCAGCAGGCGTAGACCTCGGTGGCGCCTTCGCGGAGCAGGACGTTGGCAGCGTTGACGATGGAGCCGCCGGTGTCTATTTCGTCGTCGAAGGCGATGGCCTGCATCCCCTTCACGTCGCCGATAACAGTCAGCGTTTCGGTCTTGCTCCCATTGCCCAGGCGGCGTTTCTCGATAATGGCCAGCGGGGCGTCGAGTTTCGCCGCCAGGTCTCTGGCGCGCTTAGAGATGCCTACGTCGGTGGCCACCACCACCGGATTGGGCAGCGCCTTGTCCTTGAAGTAGTTGCTCAGCAGATAGAGAGCGGTCAACTCATCGACCGGGATGTTGAAGAACCCCTGTATCTGTGCGGCGTGCAGGTCGACGGTGAGCACCCGGTTGGCGCCGGCCACGGTGATCAGGTCGGCGATCAGCCGTGCGGTGATGGGCACGCGGGGCTGGTCCTTCTTGTCAGTGCGGGCGTAGCCGTAGTAGGGCAGCACCGCAGTGATTCGCCCGGCGGAGGCGCGCTTCATGGCATCGATCATGATCAGAAGCTCGACCAGGCTTTTGTTTACGGGCGAGGAGACAGGCTGAATGATAAACACGTCTCGCGCGCGGACGTTTTCCAGCACACGCACGAAGATGTTCTCATTGCTGAACTCGAATATCTCGGCCTTGCCTACGGGGATACCCAGGTACTGGCAGATGGAGCGCGCCAGGTCGGGGTGCGTGTTTCCGCTGAATATCTTTAGCTCGTCCATGGTTCGATTCTCACTCTCTATCCATGAGATGGCATGATTGGCTCACTGGCGCCTCACCCCCTCTATCTCCCTCTCCTGCCGAGAAGAGGGAGAAGGAAGCTGGGGGACACCCCCAGACCCCCGACAATCCCGACAGGTCGGGACTGTACTCCGTTTGTGCCGCTCACCCTGAGCCTGTCGAAGGGCGAGCGCTCGGGGCGGGCCGGTCGAAGCAAGTGTAGTGTTCTGCTACTTTCCCTTGACTATCGCTTGGCGCTTCTCGCGGAAGGCGGCGATGGCTTCGTCAAAGTCCTCGGTGTTCTGCACAATGGCGCTGGACATGCAGGCCATCTCCAGCGCGGTTTCCAGGCTGACCTCCTGGTCGCGGTAAAGCAGCATCTTGCTCATGCGGATGCCGATGGGCGGACGGCTGGCGATGGTGCCGGCCATGACCATGGTTTCTTCCATCAGTTTGGAGTGCGGGACCAATTTGTTCAACAGCCCGATCCGGTAGGCCTCCTCGGCCTCGACGAAGTTGCCGGTGAAAAGGAGCTCCGCTGCCTTGGCAAACCCCACGATGCGGGGGAGCGTCCAGGAGCCGCCCATGATCGGGGTCACGCCCAGCCTGGCGAAGGCCACCATGAACCGGGCATTCTCCGAGCCGATACGTATGTCGCAGGCCAGGGCCAGGTCGTAGCCGCCTCCGGTGGCGACACCGTTGATTGCAGCTATGGTGGGGATCTCCAGCCGTCTCAGCGCGCGGATGGTGCCCTGCGGCCAGGTGCGTTCGATGTCCCGGGCCAGGATGGGCTTGCGCTCGTAGGCAGCCTGCTCTCCACCTTCCCCGGGCAGCTTGAGGTCGGCGCCGGAAGAGAAAGCGCGGTCGCCCGCGCCTGTAATGACCAGCACCCGCATCTCGGCGTCCCTGCCCACGTTATCGAAGGCGTCGATGAGCTCCTGGAAGACCTCCTCGTTGAGGGAGTTCAGCCGGCGGGGCCGGTTCAGGGTAACGGTGGCGATGTGGTCTTGCTTCTTGAGGATAATGTTCTTGTAGGCCATAGTACCTCCCCTGTTTGACCGTGGAGTCGTGGCTGGAGCCGCCAAAAACGTACGGCGATTACTATAGCACAAAGCAGCCAGACGGGCAATTTTTGGGACTGGTCTTTTATGCGAAGTAGGGCAGGTTTCCCAACCTGCCCGCCCGCGATGGTCGGGTTAGGAAACCTGAACTACAGATTGAATCGTTATTCCTGGGAACCACTTCACCCCCAGTACCCCCCGAGGGTGTCTGCAAACGTCTGTCCCCCCCCACCCGCCCAGCGAGGTTTTGGGTTGGGGGACACCCCCAAACCCCTTGCAGAGAGGCAAAAGCCTCTCTGCACTCTCGCATGGGTGAACACCGTCCCTCGCCGAAGGACAAGCCTCTGTGGCCTCTGGAGAGCGAACATTGGAGTCAGGGAAATCAAGTCGCCGCTCTCATCCCCAACCTTGTCCGTCCCCTGCGGATAGCCTATAATGTGGCGAAACGCAGAGGTGCTGGAAACCATGTCCAAGGTCTTACGCAGCAAGAACCTGGCCACCAAGTTTCAGATATTGGTGGAGATAGCCTCCAGCCAGCCTAACATCCAGCAGAAGGCCATCGCCCAGAAGCTGGGACTCACCCCACAGGCGATATCGGACTACATCCGGGAACTGCTCCGGGAAGGGCTGGTCGCCTCCCAGGGCCGGTCCGTGTACCGCGTCACCACGGAGGGGGTGGACTGGCTGCTCAAGATGGCCCGAGACCTCCACGATTATCTCCCATCGGTGAATCGGGTCATCACGGACGTTGCCGTCTGGACGGCGATGGCTGACGCCGACCTCACTGCAGGGCAGCGGGTGGGGCTGGAGATGAGGGGTGGGCTGCTGGTAGCCGTCCCCTCCGGGAAGGCAAAGGCCGGGGCGGTGGCAGTCACCGATGCCCGGCGCGGGGAAGACGTCGGTGTGTCCAACATAGGGGGTCTGATCGAGCTGCAGCCGGGCCCCATCACGATCGTGCGGGTCCCCGCTGTCCAGCGCGGCGGCTCCCGCGCCATCGATCCGGCCCGCTTGAAGCACGAGGCGTCGGGCAACTCACTAGTCGGGGCGATTGGCATGGAGTCGCTGGCCGCCCTGAAACGCGCCGGGGTAAGCCAGTACCTGTTCTACGGGGTCAAGGAAGCGGCTGTGGAGGCCGCCAGCTCCGGCCTGCCTTGCCTGGTCGTCTGCGTTGAGGGCGAAGTGATGAGCCTGGTTGCCCTGCTGCAGGAGCACGGCCTGAGGTACTCCTTCCTGGAACCGGAGAAAGACGAAAAACGGGGCAGCGCCCCGGATGCAATCTGACCGGGTGGGCAGGTGCGAAGCAGGGTTCTCGCGGAGGACCGTGTTTTGGTCCAGAATCGGCATATTGAACGTCGAGGTGCACTTTGGGCGTTTTTATCACCTTCGAGGGCGGAGAGGGCAGCGGAAAAAGCACGCAGGCGCGCGCCTTGAAGAGGAAGCTGGAGGCGAGGGGTTGCCGCGTGGTGCTGGAGCACGAGCCGGGCGGCACGCAGTTGGGCAGGTCGGTGGGGAGGTGGGTGAAGTGGGGTGGGAAGACCGGTCCCGTGCCCGAGTTGCTCCTCTTCGGCGCTGCACGGGCGCAGCTCGTGACTGAAGTGGTCAAGCCCGCGTTGAAAGAGGGTAAGATTGTCATTCTCGACCGGTTCGCCGATTCGACGACGGCCTATCAGGGCTACGGGCGAGGGCTGGACCTGGGCCAGATTCAGATTGTCAACTACCTGGCTACCCAGGGAATGAGGCCGGACATGGTGGTGCTGCTCGACGTCGATGTCAGAAGCGGGCTTTCCCGCAAAGATGCCACAAAACGCGATCGCTTTGAACAAGAGGCGCTGGAGTTCCATCGGAGGGTGCGTGATGGCTACCGGAGGCTGGCCGCAGATGAGCCGGAACGCTGGCTGGTGATCGATGGCTCTCTGCCAAAAGGAGAGGTCAGCAAGCTTGTCTGGGACGGAGTGGAGCCGCTTCTGGAGTCCCGGGGTTTGCTGTAGACTATCAGTGGGGCTTGTTATGTCTGACCACGTAGTAGCTCCGTGACGCTCTCCCCACCTTGCCCAGCCTGAGCACGCTGACCAGAAGGCGGGTGCGTTCCAGCTCCTTTATGGCCCTGGTTGCGGCGGGAAGCGACATGAGGCACTCGTTGGCTACGTCTTCAGCGGAGGGATCGCAGAACCCGTCCCGGGAAGCGATGTTGGCGAGGTAGCCGTACACTCTTCTTGTGCTTCGAGACAGGCCGGGGAGCTCGGATACCTGGTTATCGATGTGCACAGACCAACTGCGGCGCATGTCCTCCCGCGACACGGAGGACCACCGCTGGACCGCGTTGACGCCGCGCCTCTTCAGCAGAGACAGGACTCGGCCGGGAAAGAGACTCATTCCTTTTTGCGCCCCCATCAGCCTATCGATACCCCAGTTGACTGCAACTGGTGTTCACCGAACAATTCCAGTATAGCACAGTCCCAAACGACGGGGCTATTCTTGCCCCTCTACTGTATGTAACGCCGGCGGGGGCGTTTTTGTTTCACCCTTGTTCCCCGACGTGCTATAATGTGCCTCACCGTCCAACAGTCCGGCTGACAGACCAGACACTTGTTTTAGGGAGGAAAGACTTGGAAGTGTTCCCTGGCGTACACCAACTGAAGGTACCCATCCCGGATAATCCTCTCGAGTATTTGAACTGCTATCTGCTGCAGGGCGATCGCGGGTGGCTGATGATCGATACCGGCTGGAGTACCGAGTCGTCTTTCGTTTCCCTGCAAGCGCAGCTTTCGGAACTGGGCCTGAGTTTCCTCGACATATCCCAGATCGTCATCACCCATGTTCACGCCGACCACTACGGGCTCGCGGGCAGGATAAGGCAGATCTCGCCGGCGAAGCTGGCCCTGCACCACTGGGAGAAAGCGCTCATCGAATCGCGCTACGTGCACTTCGCTGAGCTTCAGGCCGGCATGGGCGAGTTGCTCCAGGTCCACGGCGCTCCGCCAGCGGTGGCGAAGGAGCTGAAGGTGGCCTCCGAACCGGTGCTGGGCTATGTGATCGTCACCTGGCCGGACCAGGTGCTCTATGGCGTCGAGACGATCTCCACAGGCCAATTCAACCTCCAGGTGCTGTGGACGCCGGGGCATTCACCGGGGCACATCTGCCTCTACGAGCCTGAGAAGAAGCTGCTGTTCTCCGGCGACCATATCCTGCCGGTGATAACGTCGAGCGTAGTCTACCATCTTCAATCGGGCACCAACCCGCTAGGCGACTTCATCAACTCGCTGAAGCAACTGCAGCACCTGCCGGTGAATCTGGTGCTGCCTGCACACGAGCATATCTTCACTAACCTGAGCCAACGGGTGGACCAGATGGTGCAACACCATGAGGAGCGCAAGAAGGCCATCCTGGGCACTATCACCGCCGCCCCCCGGACAGCCTACGACATCTCCGGCCTGATCCCCTGGAACCTGCCCGATACCACCTGGGAGCAGATGCCTCCGCTGCACAGGCGTCTGGCCATGATGGAGACGCTGGCGCACTTGCAGTACATGTGGTTCGATGGCCAGGTGGAGATCGTCAACAGGGACCACATCATCTTATACAAACGAGCGGGGAAGGACTAGCGCGTTTCGCCTGAACCCTCGTGTGATCCTGTCGATTGTCGTGCGGCAGGTCCGCCGCGCCGGCAACCGCCGGCCCGCTTCTCCCGTAGGGGAGAAGCGGGCGTTTCTATCCAATCCTCTCCGTCCCACTTCTTCGGCGACTTCGTCAGCTATTACCTGGCCCTGCTCAACGGGGTTGACCCCGCTCCGGTCACGGTGATCGACCGCCTCAAAGAGCGGTTGGCGGAGGGGTAAAAAGAACTATCCCTCTCCCGTAAAGGGAAAGGGATAGATTGGCGTTTTCCTTTGCTGCCTGCCTGTCAATGGTTTCCGGCGATGGCAGCCTGAACTTCCTGCAAGAACTATTGACTGCCTATGAGGTCAGGGATATAAGTCGGGTTTCGGACGATGGCAGCCTGAACTTCCGCGAGGAAGTCTGCCTCAGGCTTAGAAGGGTAATACTTATCCTTGGTCGCCCTGACGAAGTACTGATCCTCAACAGTCGCCATTCCCCCTTGCAACGCGAAGCGAGAAGGATGCCTGTATCCCAGCAGCTTCCCGGGAAACACGCCCCACCCCCAGGGACGGGCGTAGAACAGGTAACGCTGGCCGAGGGTTGGCGGGATGGGGGTTACCTCCGGCACATA
>JAUSJJ010000281.1 GCA_030647705.1 Dehalococcoidia bacterium | reverse complement strand
TCCACGGCCCGGATCTCGAGCGATGCAAGGTCGGAGCCGGCCTGGGGCTCGGTGTAGCCCAATGCGAATTCGATTTCACCCCTGGCGATGTGGGGCAGCCATTCACGCTTCTGCTCCTCCGAGCCGACCCGCATGATGGTGGGCCCGGACATGCTGGCGCCGACCAGGCCTCCGGTGCGTGTGTTGGGCGCTCTCCAGTAGCAGAGGGCCTCCTGAAGGACAAACGACTGCATGTGAGACGCCCCGATGCCTCCATATTCGCGGGGCCAGGAGGGACACAGCCAGCCACGGGCGCCCAGTTTGCGCAGGAACTCCCGCGACGCGGGGCCATAGCCGAAATAGGAGTCTGATTCTTCGATCGCTTCCGGCGTCAGCTCCCTGGACAGGAAGTCTTCGACCTCTTTCTGGAAGGCCAGTTCGGCCTCGGTAAACCTGAAATCCATTGCCCAGCTCCTTTCCCGACAACGCGGGTGGCCGGCGCTGTCCGCCGTCCGAAGGATAGAGGGATGATCAGCTAACCTTGATGCACAGGCAGGTAACCGTCCTGGTGATGCCGGCGATCTTATGGACGTGTTTGGTCAGCAAGTCACCTATGGCCTGCAGGTCGGGACAGTCCAACACCGCGATGATATCATAGGGCCCCGTAACGGCATCCACCGACTTGACCCCATCGAATCCCTCGATCGCCTTCAGCACATCACTTGTCTTGCCGACAGACGTTTCGATCAGGACAAATGCCCTGGCTGCCATGGCTCCCTCCCTTTCGCCCCGCTTGCCGGCCCGTCCAGGGGCTGTTTCCGCCGGGTCTGGATTCTTTCAGGGGCGTCCGCAATGCCTGTTGCGAGTGCTTCTGCTTTGGGGCGTCTGGACTACGTGCGCTATTATATCATCCCCCATCTATCCGAACAAGCACAGCACGCGCGGGAGCCACACCGGGCGGCTCTTGTGGGCAGACGGTGAGGACGGCCGCATGGCCAGGGGCGCGGCCTACACTGTAGAGCCTCGCGGGGTGGAATCATCCTCGCTGACTGTGGTAACATGTACTTGTCCGCCGAGCGCGAGTCAGCCACACACGGGCTTTAGGTCCGGCAAGCACAGATGGAGTAAATGCCAATGACCGAAGTAATCGACGTTCAGGAAGCAGCAGCACTAGTGCAGGACATGCACCAGTTCCATTACCGTGCCTGGGACAGGATGGACAACATGGAGCGCCTCGCCAGGAGATTGAAAGACAAGAAGGACTCCGACAAAGCCGGCCCGCTCAAGGAAATAGACGAAGTAAGGACCTTCTTCAGGGATGGCGTCGGCCCGCATTTCCAGATGGAAGAAGCGAAGATATACCCGTTGGTGAAGACGCTGCTTCCTCCGCGCAAACGCATCGCCATCGCGTTCATGATCAAGGAGCATCGCGCGATCTGGCGACACGTGATGCAGTTGAGGGACCTTCTACAGGCTGCACGCGAGGGCGGCGCCGGAGCACAGGTGGAGCAGGCTGAGCCGGTCGGGGACGTGGCCCTCCAGATAGTGCGGCTGGTGCGCCGCCACATCACCAAGGAGAACATGATCTATCAGACCCTGGAAGGGATATTGTGACTCACCCCTGAGACTGCCTCGAAACGCGTCAATTGACAATTTCGCGGGACGTTCTCCCCCCATGCTTAGTTGCCAAAAGCCAGCGTTTATAGTATTCTTCGTTATTATTGTTGATCATCCCTTGTTAGCTTTTTGCGTCCGGTGGTAGTGGAGACTGACGGAGGTCCGCATGCCCAAGGTTTTTTTCATAGATGTGACTAACCGCGATGGCGCCCAGACCGCGCGGATTGGCTTGGCCAAACTGCAGAAGACGATGATCAACATGTATCTCGGCGAAATGGGCGTGTATCAGTCCGAGTTCGGTTTCCCCTTCTCCAAGCATGAGCAGAACTACGTCCGGGCCAACCTGGAGCTCAAAGAGAAGGGAGTGATGGGATCGATCATCCTTCAAGGCTGGTGTCGTGCCGTGATCTCCGACGTGGCCGAGTCTTTGCCCACCGGCGTCAAGGACCTCAACCTCTCCATCTCCACCTCCGATCAGATGATCATCAACAAGTTCAAGGGCAAGCTGGACCGCAAGACTGTGATACAACAGATGCTCGATTCTGTGAAATTCGCCAGAGACGGAGGCATCAAGACCATCGGCGTCAACGCCGAAGACGCCTCCCGCACCGACATGAACTACCTCCTGGAGTTCGGGCAGGCTGCCAAAGAGGCCGGCGCCGACCGGCTGCGCTATTGCGACACCCTGGGCTATGACACCCCCTGGGGCATCTACCAGCGCATCAAGACATTGGCACAGGAGGTCAAACTGCCCCTCGAGTTGCACTGCCACAACGACCTGGGCATGGCTGTGGCCAACTCGATCGCCGGAGCCAAGGGGGCCATCGATGGCGGGGTGGACGCCTACATCAACGTCACTGTGAACGGCATCGGAGAACGCGCCGGTAACGCCGACCTGTTGAGCTGCGTACTTGCCCTCAAGTTCGGCAGGGGCATGCAGGAGTATGAGATCGCCGACCGCTTGAACCTGAGGGTTGCCACCAAGATCGCCGGCTATGCGGCGGCGGCTTTCGGGGTACCCATCCCGATTACCCAGCCTGGCGTTGGCGCCAACGCCTTCGCCCATGAGTCCGGCATTCACGCCGATGGCGCCCTCAAGGACCACCACAACTACGAGCTTTTCGATTTCGAGCTCATTGGCAGGGACCAGGAGACGCGGATTCCGGGAGGACGGGTCATCACCACCGGAGAGTACGGCGGTGTAGCCGGCCTGAAGCACGTCTACGAGAAACTAGGCGTCAGCTTCCCAAGCGACTCCGCCTGCCAGCGCATCCTGGAGCTGGTGCAGTACGCCAACATGCATACGCAACTTCCACTCACAGATGACGAGCTCCGCCTAATCGCAAACCATCCCGAGCAAGTGAAAAAGATCCTCACCACTACGCCTTAGGGTCTGGCTCACTCCCCGGAGCACATCTCGAAACTGCGTCGCCCGAAAACCGGCGGCGAGTCAACCCCGTTTCGCGCGGCCGGTTCTCAGACTTGTTCGACCGTTCCCTTACGTCACCTCGTCGCCATCTTGCCGTCCGTGGGGCGGCCGCTTGCGGATGTGAAAACGCCATCCTCTTGCCGGCACGCATTGCGAGCAGTCCGGTCGCGGCTCCCGGCAGGTAGCCCCCGTAGGTCGGGTTAGGAAACCCGCCCTACAAATTCAATCGCTATCCTTGAGGCATGCCCACGGCTTTGGCTTTTGCCCCAGTCTTATGCTAAAATAATCGATGTTTGCCAGGAAGAGCGGAGGAAATGGTATGGAAGAGGAAATCGGCAGCTTTCTGAACTACTTGACAGTGGAGAAGGGCTTCTCAGTAAATACTACCGCCGCCTACCGAAACGATTTGCACCAACTTTCCTCTTTCGTCTCCCTGAAGGGGCTCGAAGACCGGCTCCCGCCGCGATGGGCTTCGGTCGACCGCTCATTGCTCATCAACTACATCGTCAACCTCAAAGAGAGAAGCTACGCCCCGGCCACGGTCGCCCGCAAGATCGCCGCGGTGAAATCGTTCTTCGATTTCCTCGTTGCTGAGCATGTCCTGGAGAAGGACCCGACGGATGGCCTTGGCTCTCCCAAGGTGGGCAAGTCCCTGCCCAAGACCGTCACTGTGGAAGAGGTGGAGGAGCTCCTGAAGCAGCCGGACAAGCGCAACACCTCCGAAGCAGCGAGGGACAAGGCGATGCTGGAGTTGCTCTACGCCACCGGAATGCGGGTCAGCGAAATGGTATCGCTAAATGTGGAGAACGTCAATCTCAAGGCTGGGTTCGTGCGTTGCCTGGGCAAAGGCGCCAAAGAGCGCATCGTCGTTTTCCATCCCACGGCAGCCAAGGCGCTTCGGGACTACATGGAGAAGGCACGCTACCAGCTTCTGGGCCAGGGCTCTGAAGAGGCGCTGTTTCTCAACCGGAACGGGAAACGCCTCACCAGGCAGGGCTTCTGGCTGATTCTGAAGAACTATGCCAAGCAGGCAAACATAGGGGTTGACATCACCCCGCATACCCTGCGACACAGCGTGGCGACCCACATGCTGCACAGCGGCAAGATGAACCTGAGAGAGCTCCAGGAGTTCCTGGGGCACGCCAATATCGCTACAACCCAGATATACACTCACCTCACCAGCGACCACGTGCGCCAGGTCTACGAGAAGACCCATCCGCGGGCGGGATAGGACGCTGCTCCCGCCCGGCTCCAGTGCCGCCCGCCTCAGGCTGACGGCAGGAAGGCAGCAACAAGATGTTCATCTCCGTCATCGGGGGCAGCCAATGCTCCCATGAAGAAGCGGTTTGGGCTGAGGAGGTGGGCAGGGGTCTCGCCATGAACGGGGCTACCGTGATCTGCGGCGGTTTGGGTGGCGTCATGGAGGCCGCCTGCAGGGGGGCAAAGTCCTCCGGCGGGCGCACCATCGGGATACTCCCCGGCGACCTCCGCGAATCGGCCAATTCCTGTGTAGACATACCCATCGTCACCGGCATCGGCTACGCCCGCAACTCCATAGTGGCCAAGTCCGGCGAGGCCGTTATCGCCATCGGCGGCAGCTACGGCACCCTCAGCGAGATCGCCTATGCCCTCCAGTGCGGCATCCCGGTCATCGGCCTCGATACCTGGAGCTTCTCCAGAAACGGAAAAGAGCGGGACGACATAATCATCGCGCAGGGCCCCAAGGACGCGGTGGAAAAGGCGCTATCCGCTGCCCGGGCCTCTGCGGCGAAGAGAGGTGCAGCCAGAGCATGAGCATCATAGAAAACGTCAGCGCACGGGAGATACTGGACTCACGCGGCAATCCCACGGTGGAGGTCCAGGTCGAATTGATGGGTGGCGCCCTGGGTGTCGCTGCGGTGCCCTCCGGCGCCAGCACCGGCAGCCACGAGGCCCTGGAGCTTCGGGATGCCGACCCCAGGCGTTTCGGGGGCCTGGGCGTGCTCAAGGCTGTGGCCAACGTCAACGACGAGATCGGTCCCGCGCTGGCGGGGCGTTCCGCGCTGGAGCAAGCCTCTATCGACGAGGCCATGTTGAAGCTGGACGGCACCGCCAACAAGTCAAGGCTGGGGGCCAACGCCATTCTGGGCGTTTCGCTGGCTGCTGCGCATGCCGTGGCAGCACAGGCTGGGCTGCCTCTCTACCGGTACATGGGCGGCGCCGGCGCTCGCCTGCTGCCCGTGCCCCTGCTGAATATCCTCAACGGCGGCAAGCATGCCCAGGACTCGACCGACCTGCAGGAGTTCATGATCGCGCCCTCGGGCGCCAAGAGCTTCGCCCACGCATTACGCATGGGCGCGGAAATCTACCAGGCTCTTAAGAAAGTGCTGCGCGGCAAGGGCCTCAACACCAACGTGGGAGACGAGGGGGGCTTTGCCCCTTCTCTCAAATCGAACCAGGAAGCAGTCGAGGTGATCGTGGCCGCCATAGAGACGGCCGGATACAAGCCGGGCAAGGACTGCTTTCTGGCGCTGGACTCGGCAGCCACCGAGCTGTTCAAGGACGGCAAGTACGTCCTGGCCAAGGAAGGCAAGTCCCTCAACAGCGGGGAGATGATCGCTTTCTATCAGAAGCTGGTCTCGGCCTACCCCATCATCAGCATAGAGGATGGCATGGCGGAGGACGACTGGGCGGGCTGGAAGCAGCTCAACAAGAAACTGGGCGGCCGCGTGCAACTGGTGGGCGATGACCTCTATGTGACCAACATCAAGAGGCTGGCCCGGGGCATCAAGGAGAAGTCGTCCAATTCCATCCTGATCAAGCCCAACCAGATCGGTACCCTGACCGAGACCCTGGCTGCCGTGCAAATGGCGCAGAAGGCCGGCTGGACTGCCGTGATCAGCCATCGCTCCGGTGAGACCGAGGACACCACTATCGCCGACCTCTCCGTAGGTTGGAGTGCGGGGCAGATCAAGACCGGCGCTCCCTGCCGCTCGGAGCGCGTGGCCAAATACAACCGGCTGCTCCAGATAGAGAAAGAGCTCGGCGATGCCGCCCGGTACGCCGGCAAAGAGGCGTTTTACAGCCTGGGCCGTTGAGGTTCTAGAGGCGCACCAGCCTGTGCCGTGTGATATAATTGGGCCGTTGGGGCCGTGCGGAAAACGGGGGTTACAAGGGGGCAGAGCCCCTTTGACAGAGACGTCTGTCCGTGACAGACACGCAAGCTGCACCTACTAAACAAGGAGGACTTGTTCTATGCCGACCAGGATCGGGATCAACGGGTTTGGGAGAGTGGGGAGACAGGTACTCAAGGCAGCTCTGGACTATCACGCCAAAGACCTGGAGGTGGTGGCGGTCAACGACCTCACCGACACCAAGACCAACGCCCACCTGCTCAAGTACGACTCCAACTACGGGCGTTTCCCCGGCACGGTGACCGCCACTCAAGATGCCATCGTTGTGAACGGCAAGCCGGTGAAGGTTATCGCTGAGAAAGACCCGGCCAAGATACCCTGGAAGAGCCTCGGCGTGGACATAGTGGTCGAGTCCACCGGCCTGTTCACCGACGGCGCCAAGGCTGCGGCGCACCTTACCGGCGGCGCCAAGAAGGTCATCATCTCCGCCCCGGCCAGCAACGAGGACATAACCATCGTCCTGGGCGTAAATGAAGATAAGTACGACCCGAAGAAACATAGGGTCATATCCAATGCCTCCTGCACCACCAACGGTATCGCCCCGATGGTCAAGGTGCTGCACCAGAGCTTCGGCGTCAATAAGGGGCTGATGACCACCATCCACGCCTACACCAACGACCAGCGCATCCAGGACATGGTGCACAAGGACCTCCGCCGCGCCCGCGCTGCCGGCCAGAACATCATCCCGACGACGACCGGCGCCGCCAAGGCCGTCGCCCTGGTCCTCCCTGAACTCAAGGGCAAGCTGACGGCCTGGCCTTCCGGGTGCCGGTGCCCACCGTCTCCGTGGTTGACTTCGTGGCCGACTTGAACAAAGAGGTGCCGGTGGAGCAGGTC